>DATBAA010000857.1:0-10045 GCA_036271755.1 Myxococcales bacterium
GGCCCGCGCCTTCTGCACCTCGAGACCGATGGCGTGCAAGTGCAGCTCGCGCCGCGGCTTCTGCAGCTTGACCGTCAGCTCCATGCGCCCGTCGAACGAGCCGGCTTTCAGGTCGGGCGCGAGGTGCGCGCTGTAGCGTACCGGCTTTGCGTCTGTGGGCAGCCTGAAGTTCTTGCCGAGCGCCACGGTGGCCTCCTTCAAAGGGGGCGCCCCTTCTACCAAACTCTCGTCCCCGGATTCATAGTATCGATGCCGGCGTGCTGGTCTTTCAACACGAACCGCTTGAAGGGCCCGGGTCGCTCGGGCCGCTCTTGCCGCCGGGGACGCGCATCGTCAGGGCGTGGGAGGAGCCCATCCCATCCGAGCCCGACGCTTTGTTGGTGTTGGGCGGCGGGATGAGCGCCAACGACGAGCTGGCGTTTTTGCGGGACGAGATCGAGTTCATCCAGCGCTGCGTCGCCGCAGGCAAACCGGTCCTGGGTCTGTGCCTCGGCTCACAGCTCCTCGCCAAAGCGTTGGGTGGATCGGTCTTTCGCGCGCCGCGAAAAGAGATCGGCTTCTATCGCGTCCGGATGCTTCCCAAGGCGCGGACCGACGCGCTCTTTGCCGAAGCCCCAGCGGACTTCGTCGCCTTCCACTGGCACGGCGACGCCTTCTCACTGCCGCCGGGTGCGGTCCCGCTGGCCAGCTCGACCCTGACTCCGCTGCAAGCCTTCCGCTACGGCTCGCGCGCGTGGGGCGCGCAGTTCCACCCCGAGATGAATCTGAAATTGCTGCGCGCGTTCATCGAGACCGGCTCGTCCGATCTGGACGAGGCGGGCGTGGAGCCAGAGTCACTCCTGGCCGCCGCCCCTCGCGAGCTCCCGAGGCTCGCCCAGATCTCCGCCGAAATGTTCCGCCGCTGGCTCGCGCTCGCATGAACTCTTCGCGGCCACCGCTTCCCATACTTGGGAATTCCACAGCCGCACCACGTCGTCGCCAATCGCAGCGGACGCAACCAGTGGATGCAACGGCTTCTAAGGCGTGTCTGGCAAAGCTGATGAATGCAAACACCTTGGCGCCCGTATATGCCGCGATCAGCAGCAACAAGAGAGTTCTAAAGACCGGATCTGATTTCCTAGCGAGCAGCCGCCAAAACGACAGAAGTGTTGACGCGACAGAAATCAATTCGAAGCTCCGCCGAGCGACTTGATTCGAAGCCCGCGCAGTGAGCGCGACTCCCATGTCCCCTCCGACAATCATTGCCAGCAAGACAATGTCCCAGATGCGACTTGCAGACGGATTTCTCACCATCTCATCTTCCTCTTCATCGCCAAACCTATCGCCAACAAGCGCGAGGATCCTCGCGATCGACCGCTGAAGTCCATATGTCAGAATCATCGACAATCTCTCGTTATCCGCGTGATGTTGGTCGGCGGTCGTGGTCCCGGCGCCGGGCATGGTCGCCCACATTGTCGATTGAGTCATCGGAAGGGGCTCCATCATGATTGTCTGGATATACCTCGCCAGTTGCGTGTCGAAGTAGACATCCGCACGGCCGGCGCGTCGTGCGATTACTCTTCGCGCCTGCCCGACGTTCGCTCCTGCTGGCGTACCTCGACCATCGATATTGCCACCTCAAGTCTCGCCGATGGCGGCCAGATCATGATAGTTACCTGTAGCGCAGGGACAATGATGATCGTGCCATTGTCATCTCTCAACTCAAGTGAATCGTATCCGTGAAACATGCCGCGCTTGAGCTTGGACGACGGAGGAATCTTTGACAGACTTGACCGCGACAACGCCTCCGCAGCATCGGTCGCCCTATGTTTACCTTGCTCAACGAGAGACACCGTGACGCTACCATCGCGAAACGTGTAAAAGCGTTCCAGGTCAATCAGGGGAGGCTTCGACACGAGCCACATGGGAAACATGCCGTACAGCCGCGGGACGCATGCGGGTTACCACGTGCTTTTCGGCTCAGGACACAGCAAATCTTTGTGAAACTCCCGGCCGTTAAGCGGCTTTACAGATGTGCCGGGTGGAAGGTTGTTGCCAATGTCGAAGATATCGCCAAGCGCTTTTTGTGGTTGTTGATCCACAGCTTCGGCGACTGAAGGATCAAATGTTTCTCCTCTCATCATCTTCGCCATCTCCTGGTCCGCAAGTTCCTGTTTGCGCTGCGTTACCCCAACAGAGTCGCCTGCAGTGTTGGTTGCGTCCGCATATTTATAAAGCTCATAAACGAAGGAGCCTATCTCATAAATGACGTAGACCGCGGCCGCTACGCCAACTACCACGACGATCGGATTGTGGCCGTCGGGGTCGATATAATTTATTGGATCATTGTGGGTATAGTTATAAGATTTGGAGAACGGCCCGCAAACCTGAGCGGATCCCTGTTCATCCAACGGATCGTAGTCCCGCGCACCGAATCTGGTGAAGACCACGCCCCGGATGACCGCCACGCGCGCCGGGTCGATGCTGCCGCCGGTCATTCCAATCTGCACCGGCGAAGGAGACCCGGCGACCACCGTGTAGATGAACAAGGTCTGCTGGACGAAGTTTGTCTCCACGTCCGTGGCCAGCGGCGGCGGCGTGATGACGAGGTGTGGTAGCACGATGCTGGTGGTGCTGGGGCCGGTGGTGGACCAGTTGCCTGCGCTGTCTCCCGCCTCGACGTGGAAGACATGGCTGCTGTTCGGAGCCAGGCCTTCCAGGTGCGCCGTCAAGGTCGAGGCAGGGAGCGTCTTGATCACCAAGCCGTTGTCGAAGATCTCGTACTGCGCCAGCGCACCGTTGTCGTTGGCCGCGGTCCATGACAGGTCCGCTGAAGTCGCCTGTACGCTGAAAGCCGTCAGCGTCACTCCCGCCGGCCAGGTGGGCGGCAGGGCTCCGGCGACATTTGCTTGCTCTCCGGCCTTGAGTCGCATCGTCGAGCTTTAATCGCTCAGCCTGCTTTGACCTTCTTGGCCGGCACGTCGCCGAAGGCCTGATCGACGAGCAGGTGCTGCTCGTACTTGTGGCTCTTCTCGCTGCCGGTCGCGGGGCTCGCGCTCTCCGCGCGGCTGATGCAGCTGAGCTTGCCTAGCGACGAAGGCCAGCGCGCATTGAGGTGATACCAGGCGCCCATGTTGAACGGCTCCTCCTGCACCCAGAACAGCTCCGCGCCCTTGTGCGGCTTGAGCGCCTCGGCCAACAGCTCGTCCGACAGAGGATAGAGCTGCTCCAGCCGGATGATGGCCACGTCGTCGCGCTTCTTCGCGTCGCGGCCGGCGAGCAGGTCGTAATAGACCTTGCCGGTGCAGAGCAGCACGCGCTTCGCCTTCTTCACCTTCGGGTCCCAGATGATGCGGCGGAACGCGCCTTGCGACAGGTCATCCAGCGTCGAGACCGCCGCCTTGTTGCGCAGCAGGCTCTTGGGCGTCATCACGATCAAAGGCTTGCGCGACGTCCGCAGCACCTGACGGCGCAGCAGGTGGAAGATCTGCGAGGGCGTAGTCGGATAGCAGACCTGCATGTTGTCCCCGGCGCAGAGCTGCAGGAAGCGCTCGAGGCGCGCCGAGCTGTGCTCCGGCCCCTGGCCTTCGAAGCCGTGCGGCAAGAGCAGCGTGATTCCCGACAAGCGGTTCCACTTGTCCTCGGCCGAGGAGATGAACTGGTCGATGACCACCTGCGCGCCGTTGGCGAAGTCGCCGAACTGCGCCTCCCAGACCAGCAGCGCTTCCGGCGTGTCGAGCGACCAGCCGTAGTCGAAGCCCATCACGCCGGCCTCGCTCAGCGGCGAATCCAAAATGGTGAACTGCCCCTGGCCTTCGCGCAGGTGCATCAGCGGCGTGTAGCGCTTGCCGTCGCGCGCGTCGGCCAGCACGGCGTGCCGGTGGCTGAAGGTGCCGCGCCGCGAATCCTGGCCCGAGAAGCGGATGGGCGCGCCGCCGTCGAGCAGCGTCGCCAGCGCCAGGTGCTCGCCTACGCCCCAGTCGAACGTGTCGCTGGCGGGACCTTGCGAGAGCGCGCGCCGGATATCGAGGATCTTGGAGATCTTCTCGTTGGGCGTGAAGTCTTCCGGCACCTGCGAGATCTTGAGCAGCAGCTCGCGCAGCCGCGCCTCGGGCACGTTGGTGGGCACTTCAGGCGTGTCGGAGTCCGGGCCGCCGCGATACTTGGACCAGAGGCCAGCCATGGCCGAGCTGGACCGCTTGGTGCCCTCCTTGCGGGTGGTCGTGAGCGCGGCCTCGAGCTTGTCGACGCGCTTCTGCATCAGCTCGTCGGCCTCGGCCATGGTGGCGACGTTCTCTTCGAAGAGGCGGCGCGCATACACCTCGCGCGGCGGCCTCTTCGCCTTGATGGCCTCGACCATGCGCGGCTGGGTGAAGGCGGGCTCGTCGCCCTCGTTGTGGCCGTACTTGCGATAGCAATACAAATCAATCAAGACGTCCTGCTGGAACTTCTGCCGGTAATCGACGGCCAGCTGCACCGCCCAGATGACCGCCTCCGGGTCCTCGCCGTTGACGTGGAAGACCGGCGCGCGCAGCGCACGCGCGATGTCCGTGCAGTACGGAGTCGAGCGCGCGTCTTCCGGGTTGGTGGTGAAGCCGACCTGGTTGTTGATGACCACGTGGACCGTGCCGCCGGTGGCGTAGCCGTCGAGGTTCGAGAGGTTGAGCACCTCGGCGATGATGCCCTGCCCGGCCATGGCCGCGTCGCCGTGGATGAGCACCGGCAGCACCTTGCGGCGCTCTGGATCGCGCGGCCTGCCGTCCTCGAGGATGTGGTCCTGCTTGGCGCGCACGCGGCCTTCGACCACCGGGTTCACGATCTCCAGGTGTGAAGGGTTGAAGGCCAGCGACAGGTGCATGGAGCTGCCGTCCTTCATCTTCCGGTCGGTCGAGTACCCCAGGTGGTACTTCACATCGCCGCGGCCCATCATCTCCACGGCCTCGGATTCGGAGTCCTCGAACTCCGCGAAGAGCTCGTTGAGCCCCTTGTTCATGATGTTGACCAGTACGTTGAGCCGGCCGCGGTGGGCCATGCCGAGGACGATCTCCTCGCCGCCCTGCGCGCCGAACTCCTGGATGAGCCAGTCGAGCAGCGGAATGAGGCTTTCGCCGCCTTCGAGCGAGAAGCGCTTCTTGCCGATGTACTTCTTGTGCAGGAAGGTCTCGAGCGTCTCGGCGTCGGTGAGCCGCGCCAGAATGCGCAGCTTCTGCTCGCGCGTCAGCGTGGCCTCGTTGCCCGAGGCCTCCATGCGCTCCTGCAGCCAGCTCTTGATGGCCGGATCCTCGCCGTGCATGTACTCGACGCCGATGGTGCGGCAGTAGGTCCGCTGCAGCCGCGCGACGATCTCGCGCAGCGTCAGCTCGGTCACGCCCGGGGCGAAGTCGCCGGCCGCGAAGGTGCGGTCCAGGTCCTCCTCGGTGAGGCCGAAGTGCTGCAGCTCCAGCTCGGGCGGCGGCGGCTGCAAGAGGCCCAGCGGGTCCAGGTTGGCGAAGAGGTGTCCGCGGATGCGGTAGGCGTTGATCAGCTCGGCGACCCGCTCCTGCAGCTCCTCGCGCAAGAGGCGCGTCTCGGCGGCGGCGACCGCCACCTCCAGCTCGTGCTCATGGCCGTTGCCGTTGACGGCCGGCGGCGGCTGCGACCAGACGCTCGTCTGCAGCACCTGGCCGTAGATCTTGTCGAAGTACTGGCGCCAGCCGGCGTCCACGGCGGCGGGGTTCTGCCGCCAACGGTCGTACTGATCCTCGACGAACACCTGGTTCACGCCAAAATCGCGATCGAAATCCATAAGGGCGTACAAAATAGTCGCTTTCGCCCCTGCGAGCCACGCGAAACGCAATGCATTTCTTGTATGCTGCCGATGCAGCGCCCGGGTGGTGGAACAGGCAGACACCGGACACTTAAAATGTCCTGAGCCTCACGGCTCGTGCCGGTTCGAGCCCGGCCCCGGGCACACTCAGTCTTTGGCGAGCACGACGTGGAACTCGGCGCACTTCGCGTCGCCGGCCTTGCACTCCGGCTTCCCGTTCGGCGCGGCGACGCACAGCGGAGCGTAGCCGCCCTTCTGCACCTGCAGTCCCGCGACCGCCATGCGGAAGGCGCCGGTGTACTCGAGCTCGAAGGTGCCGTTGAAGTCGGTCATTCCCAGTACGTTGGGCGTCCGGCCGGCCTGGTCGCCGCAGCTGCCGTTCCACCAGCTGACCACCGCGTTCTCCACCGGCTTGCCGCCGTCGTCGACCACCACGCCGCGCAGGTTGTACCGTTCGCGAGCGCAACCGAAAGCCAGGATCAGGGCCATTGCATTGAACAGGCGCATGCCGCCGTTCTGGCACCAACGCCACCTCGGAGCAAGTGGACCTCAGCGAGCGGCGGCGCGACGGCGAATATAGAGCCAGACCGCGACGCCGACGGCGACCACTCCGCCGATGATCCACTGCGCGTGGTGGATCTTCGCCCTCAGCTCCTCGAAGTGCTCGCCGAAGTAGAAGCCCAGCGTGGTGACCAGCGGCACGGTGATGGCGCAGCTCAAGGCGTCTGCCAGCAGGAACTTCGCCCGCGAGACGCCCGAAGCGCCCGCCAGGAAGAAGACCGGCGCCCGCAAGATGGGCGTGTGGCGGCCCACCACGATGGTCAGGAAAGCGTGCCGCGCGAAGTGCGAGCGCACCTTCTCCTGCCGCTCGGGCGACAAAGCCTTCTGGATGCGCTTGGAGCCCCACGCCGCCGGCCCCAGCCGCTTGCCCCAGGTGTGGATGAGCATGTCGCCGAAGAGCACGCCGCAGTAGCCGGTGGCGAGCGTGGGCCAGAAGCTCATCAGCCCCCGGGCGGCCATGGCGCCGGAGATGAGCAGCACCAGGTCTTCCGAGACGGGCACGCCCAGGCCGCCGATGGCCAGGATGCCCACCAGCGCCAGATACGTAAACTGGTGCAACAGCTGCCCAAGAGCTTGTTCCACTTGCTTCTCTCTATGATATCAAGCCCGTCCTTTCGAGAGGTGGTTTCATGCTGGACGCAGTCACCAAAGGTTTTCGCGCCGCCAAGCACAAGCTGACCGGCAAGGCGGAGCTGACCGAGGCCAACATCGACGACGCCCTGCGCGACATCCGCGTGGCACTGCTCGAGGCCGACGTCGAGTTCAACGTCGCCAAGCGCTTCCTCGCCCGGGTCAAGGAGAAGGCGCTGGGCGAGGTGGTCACGCTCTCCTCGACCGACAAGAAGGGCAAGAAGCACCAGGTCGCGCCGGGCGACCACTTCATCAAGATCTGCCACGACGAGCTCGAGGCCCTGATGGGGCCGGTCGATACTTCCCTGCAGCTGTCGCAGAAGGGCGAACGGCCGGCGGGCATCATGATGGTCGGCCTCCAGGGTTCGGGAAAGACCACCACCGTCGCCAAGCTGGCCAACTGGCTGCAGAAGCAGGGCAAGAAGCCGCTGTTGGTCGCGGCCGACATCTACCGTCCGGCAGCCGTCGAGCAGCTGAAGCAGCTGGGCGCCAAGCTGGACATTCCGGTCTTCCACGAAGAGAACACCAAGCCGCCCGAGATGGCGCAGCACGCGCTCGCCTTCGCCGGAACGAAGAACCGCGACGTCATCATCTATGACACCGCCGGCCGCCTCGCCATCGACGAAGAGATGATGGCCGAGCTGGAGCAGGTGAAGAAGAACGTCGAGCCGGAGAACATCCTGCTCGTCGCTGACGCGATGATCGGCCAGGACGCGGTCAGGACGGCCGTCGAGTTCGACCGGCGCCTGAATTTGTCCGGCTTCGTCCTCACCAAGCTGGACGGCGACGCCCGCGGCGGCGCTGCGCTTTCCATCAAAGAGGTCACGGGCAAGCCCATCAAGGTCCTCGGCATGGGCGAGGGCATGGACAAGCTGGAGGAGTTCCGCCCCGAGGGTCTGGCCAGCCGCATCCTCGGCTTCGGCGACATCGTCGGCCTGATGAAGGACTTCGAAGGCGTCGTCGACGAGAAGAAGGCCGAAGAAGACGCGGAGAAGATCCTCACCGGCAACTTCAACCTCATCGACTTCGTCGAGCAGATCAAGCTGGTCAAGAAGATGGGGTCGGTCAACGACCTCCTGGAGAAGTTCCCGCTCTTCGGCGAGCTGCCCGAAGGCATCACCTTCGACGACAAGGAGCTGGGGCGCGTCGAGGCCATCATCGGCTCGATGACGCAGGCAGAGCGCCTGAACCCCACCATCATCGGGGCCGAGCGCATCACGCGTATCTCGAAAGGCTCGGGGCAGAAGGAAGTCAACATCCGCGGCCTCTTGGACCGCTTCTTCTCCATGCAGAAGGTGATGAAGCAGCTGGGCGGCGGACCGGGCGCGCCGGGCATGAACCTTCTGCAGCGCCTGCCGGGCTTCCGCCAGCTGGCGCAGCTGAACCAGCTGAAGGGCATGGCGCCGGAAGACCTGGCCTCGATGTTCGGGCTGCCGAAGGACATGGCCGGCGGCGCGGGCTTGCCGGCGGTGGGCGGCAAGGGCTCGCACTCCGCCGCCATGGCCCGGCAGCGCCTGATGGGCATGGGCGGCGCGCCGGCGAAGCTCGTCAGCGACGACGAGAAGAAGCGGATGCGCGACAAGAAGAAGCAGGAACGGCAGAACAAGAAGAAAAACCGCCGCCGCTGAGTCGCGCTCAGGTCTCGACGACGAGCTTGCCAACCGCCGTGCCGTCATCGGCCGCTCGATGGGCCTCGCCCGCGGTCTCCAGCGTGAAGCGCCGCGGATCGACGCGCGCCAGGATCTTTCCCGCCTCGATGAGCTTCGTGGCTTCCCGGAGGATCTCTCCGTGGTGCGCGCGGCCTTCGCCGGTGAGGAGCGGAAGCAGCGTGAAGATGCCCGAATAGGTGGCGGCGCGGAACGAGAGCGGCGCCAACGAGTGGGTGCCCCAGCCGAGAGCGCTGACCACGTGACCGAAGCGGCGCACCGCTTTGAAGGACGCATCGAGCGTCGCGCCGCCGACCGTGTCGAAGACGATGTCGAAGCCGCGGCCGGCCGTGTGCAGCGCCACCTGCTGCTCGACGGACTCCGCGCGGTAGTCGATGGCCGTCGCGCCCAGCTGCTCGATGAGGGCCTTCTTCGGCGCCGAGTCCACCGCGAACGTCCGCGCTCCAAACGCGCGCGCGATCTGGATGGCGATCTGCCCGACGCCGCCCGCACCTTGCACCAGGACGTTTTGCCCGGCGTGCACTCCGGCGCGATCGACGAGACCTTCCCAGGCCGTGATGAGCACCAGCGGCAACGAGGCCGCCTCGCGCATGGAGAGGTTCGCGGGCTTCGGCGCAAGCAGCTCCGCGTCGACCGCCGCGTACTCCGCGAGCGACCCTTGCACCCCGCCTACGCCGCCGGTCAGCCCGTACACCTCGTCGCCGGGCCGGAAGGCGGTGACGCCAGGTCCGGCCGCCTCGACGACGCCCGCGAGATCGACTCCCAGGATCGCTGGCAGTGGATGGCGCGCGTGCGCGGCTTGACCCGCGCCGATCTTGAGATCCAGCGGGCTGACGCCGCTCGCCTTGATGCGCACCAGCACCTGCCCCGCAGCCGGCACCGGCAGCGCAATCTGCCGGACCTGGAATGGCGCGCCGGGAGCTTCGAGCACCGCTGCCGTCATGGTCGTCTTCGTCATGGGCAGCAGTCTGCGGCCTGCGAGATTGTTTGGGCACCAATCTATTGGTATGAGCTTCATTCATTTTTGCATGGGGTCAGCGGCGATGGATTGGAGCGATCCCATCCTTTCCGAATTCGCCTTGCTGCACCCTCGCGTCGAGGTCGAGCTGCTCACCGACGCGCGCTTCTACAGCCTGCCACGCCGCGAGGCGGACCTGGTGTTCCGCATCCAGCCGTTCAAGGACCCGGAGGTCATCTCGCGCCGGCTGATGCACATCGACTACGGCGTCTATCTCAAGGCAGGCCTCGCCCGGCCGCGCGCGGGCGACGGCAGAGGCTCGCCGCTCATCACCATGGACACCGCCTTCGCGGAGATGCCCGACGCGGTCTGGCTCAGACGAATTCTTCCCCGGGCGCACGTCGTCTCGCGCAGCAACAACCGCGACGTGCAGGCCCGGATGTG
>DATBAA010000858.1:0-16213 GCA_036271755.1 Myxococcales bacterium
CTTCGGCGCCGGCACCAGCGAGTTCACCCTCATGCAATTGGGCCCGTCGCGGCGGCGCTCTCTCGACCGGCAGGAGGACGTCATCGCCTCGAGCGGCGTCTACGTCGGCGGCGACAAGTTCGACGCGGCCATCGTCGAGCATCGGCTGCTGGCGCTCTTCGGCGCGGGCTCCACCTATTCGACGCTCTTCAAGCGCACCGAGCTGCCGCACTGGATGACGCGCAAGCTGCTGGCCTGGAACGAGCTGTCGATGCTGCGCGAGAAGTCCAACCTGGAGTTCCTGCGCACCGCGGTGAAGACCAGCGACAAGCCGCGCGAGCTGCAAAATCTCGTCACGCTCGCCGAGGAGAATCTACCCTTCCATCTCTATCGCGTGGTCGAAGAGGCCAAGCGCAACTTGAGCACCGGGGAGAAGGCCGGGCTCTCGTTCCACGAGGCGGACATCGACATCGAGACGCACGTCACGCGCAAGGAGCTCGAGGCGTGGACGGCGCCGCTGCGCAACGAGCTGCTGCTGGCCGTCGATCGCTGCCTTCTGAAGGCAGGCGGGCGCGCGCCGGACGCCGTCTTCCTCACCGGCGGCACCTCGAAGATTCCCAGCGTGCGAGAAGCCTTCGCGCAGAAGTTCGGCGAATCGCGCCTGCGCGAAGGCGATGCCTTCACTTCCGTCGCGGCAGGATTGGGGCGCGCCGCCGGCCTGGTGGCCAGCGGCGGCAACAGCATCGGCAGAGGCGCGGTCGGCTGAAATCGACTTCGTCGCCGTCCACGTCTACGAACTTAGACGGCCGTGGGCGTCTTTTCGGCGTGCGTCCGGTAGATGAACGAATAGATGTCCACCAGGTCTCGCGGCTTCTGCCCCGCGGCGGCCAGCTTCTCCTGCACCGCCTTGGCGATCTTGAAGAACTGCCGGTACCCCGCGGCCGCCACCGGCTGCGACTTCTCCACCGCGATGGCCAGCGTCGCGCTCTCGGCCGCGTAGGCGGTGGGCTTCACGCAGATCTGCTCTTCCGGGTAGTAGAGCGCGCCGAAGATGGTGGCCAGCGGCCAGGTGATCTTCTTGGCCTTGCCCGACTTGTCCTTCAGGTGCATCGAGGACGCGAACTGCTCCAGCCGCGCCGCGTACTCGCCGTCGCCGTGCAGCAGCTCTTTCAGGCCCGCCATGGCCGCCGGACGGTCCTCCTCGGCCAGCGAATTGAACGGAATGGAGCCTTCGATGGGGAAGACCATGTTGGTGGCGCTCAGCACCTTCTTGGCGGCGCTGAACATCTCGTCGGCCGTGCCGTTGGCAAAGCGCTCGGGCGAAAGCTCAGCCTGCGCCAGCGCGATGCCCGCGGTCTTCGAGCCGCCCTTGGGCTTTCCCTCGCGCTCGCCGTTGGAGAAGCTCTCTCCTTCGAATCCGCCCGGGAATATTTTTTCGAATAACTTCATCTGGTCGTCGAACGTAATGAACCGTGCCACGTTCTTCGAGGGCTTCTTCGACTTGGGCTTCGCGCCCGCGCGCGCCGCGTGGCGGCCGTGCAACTTGGCGTGCAGCGCCTCCATGGCTTCCGGAGCCAACGTGACGGTCACCAGCGTCTTCGCCTTCTCCTTGATGAACTTCCTGCGCCCCGCGTGCTCGAACATCAAAACCCAGTTGCCGGGCTGGTCCTCGACCACGAGTCCCAGTCCCCATTCAGGCATCATCTCGTTCTTGTACGCAGCTACCGTCGGCATGTGTCCCTTTGGAGCCCTGGCCATCCGCCACGGCTCGACGCCGCGTATAGCACCTTTCTCTTCGAGGATCCGATGAACGCGCCGCTCTCGCGCACTTTCTGGTGGCTGTGGACGGGCGCGCTCTTGTCGGCGCTGGCCACCTTCGTCTTCCCGTTCCTCGCGCTCTACCTCGCGTCGCTGGGCATGCCCGCGCAGCGCATCGGGCTCATCGTCGCGCTTTTGGGCGCGGGCGCCGTCCTGGCCGGTCCGCTGGCGGGCGGCATCGCGGATCGCTTCGGCCGCCGGCCGGTGCTCATCGGCTCGCTTTCGGGCGCGGCGCTGGCCGCGGCCTACCTGGGCTGCGTGAAGGAGCCGCTCTACCTCGCGCCGGGCGCCTTCCTCTTCGGCCTCTGCGCGATGATGACCTTCCCCGCCATCAACGCCATCGTCTCCGACCTGGTGCCCGCCGCGGAGGTGCAGCGCGCCTACGGCCTCCTCTATTGGGCGCAGAACGCGGGCATCGCGGTGTCGTCGCTTGCAGGAGCCCTCTTCGCCGAGAAGCACTGGACGCTGCTCTTCTGGATCGACGCCGGCACCACGCTGCTCTTCGCGCTGCTCGTCTTCCGGCGCGTGCCCGAATCGCGGCCGGAGCCCAAGCCGCACGAGGAGCAGCGCGGCTGGATGTACCTGCTCCGCGACAGGCGTCTGACCGGCCTGTTGCTCGCGCACCTGCTCTTCGTCATGGTTTGGTGGCAGTTCCAATTCGCCATCCCCATCGCCATCCAGCGGCAGGGGTTGGGCGCGGGAACGTTCGGCGCCATCCTCGGCACCAACTGCACCCTGCTCTTCACGCTGCAGCCCTGGATCTCGAAGAAGCTCGCGCACCGCGACAAGGGACAGCTTCTGGCCGCCGGCTCGCTGCTCGCGGGCCTGGGCTACGGCGCGCACGCGCTCTGCCACACGACCCTCCAGTACGTTTTGGCGGCCCTGGTCTGGACCATGGGCGAGATGCTGGTGCTGCCCACGGCGTCGGCGGTCATCGCCGAGTTCGCGCCCGAGGATCTGCGCGGCCGCTACCAGGGCTCGCTCGCCTTCGCCTTCAGCGTGGGCATGACGCTCTCGCCGCTGGTGAGCGGCTTCGTCATCGAGCACTTCGGCCTCACGGTTCTCTGGAGCGGCAGCCTGGTCCTGGGCGTGGCCACGGCGGTGCTCCACTTGCGGCTGGCCCAGTCCCGCGCGCGGCTGCCGGCCCCCGTGCTGCGTCAGGGCGAGAGCTTCTCGTAGAGCCGGACGTAGTCGCCGACGCGGTGCCTCCAGCCGAACTGCTGCCGCATGCCGTTCTGCTGCAGGCGCGCCCAGCGCTCGCGGCCGCCTTCGTAGACGCTCAAAGCCCTTTCGATTGCCCAGGTCAAACCTGCCCCGTCGAAGTGCTCGAAGCGAAAGCCGGTGCCGGTCTGCGTGCGGTGATCATATTGATCGACGGTATCGGCCAGCCCGCCCGTCGCGTGGACGATGGGCGGCGTTCCGTACCGCAAGCTATACATTTGATTCAATCCGCACGGCTCATAGCGGGACGGCATGAGAAACAGATCGCTGCCCGCTTCGATCCAATGCGCGCGCGTCTCGTCGAAGCCCGACTGGTGCGAGACCTGCGCGGGAAACGCGGCCGCCAATCGCGCGAAGAAGGTCGTGTAGCGAGGCTCGCCGTTGCCCAGGACCACCAGCCGGAAAGCGCGGCGCCGCAGCAGCCCGGGCAGCACGGTCATGCAGAGGTCGATGCCCTTCTGCCAGACCAATCGCGACACCAGGCCAATCAACGGCATGTCGGCCTGGCCGCGCAGGCGCAGCGCCGCCAAGAGATCGGTCTTGCAGCGCGCCTTGCCCGACAAGTCGTCGATGGAGAACCGGTGCGGCAGGTGCTTGTCGGTGGCCGAATCCCACTCGGTCTCGTCGATGCCGTTCAAGATGCCGAAGAGCACCTCGCTGCGGCTCCGCAGCAGCGCATCGAGGCCCACGCCGTGCGCCGGAGTCTGGATCTCCCGCGCATAGGTGGGGCTGACGGTGGTGATGGCGTTGGCGTGCATGATGCCGGTCTTCAAGAAGCCGATGACGCCCGCGTGCAGATCGTCCTGGTGCAGAAGGCTGTCGGCCAGCCGCAGGCCCGTCTCCGGCAGCACCGACGCGGGAAAGACGCCCTGGTGGCCCAGATTGTGAATCGTGAGCACGGTGCGCGTCTTGGCGAACAAGCGGTCCCAGGCAAAGACGCTGCGCAGCATCAACGGCAAGATCGCTGTCGGCCAGTCGTTGACGTGGGCGATGTCCGGCGCGAACTGGAGATATTGGCAGGTCTGCAGCGCGGCCAGGTTGAGCACCGCGAAGCGCAGGTGCTCGTCGGGCGCGTTGCCGTAGATCTCCGGCCGGGCATAGAGCGCCGGACAGCGCACGAAGTAGATGGGCATGCCCGAGTCGGGCAGCGGAGACGAGTAGATGGAGGTCCGCACGGTGTGCGGCCCGACCGTGAAGGTCATCTCCGGGACGACCTCGGTGAAGACGCGCCCGGGCTTCTCGACCCGCGAGTACATGGGCAGGAAGACCCGCACGTCGTGGCCCAGAGCGTGAAGCTGCCGGGGAAGCGCTGCCCCGACGTCTCCCAGGCCACCCGTCTTGGCGAACGGCGCCACTTCTGACGAGACGAACAAGATCCGCATCAGCACGAAACCCTACCGCACTACGTCAAACATGTGTGTGCTTCTGCTATACGAGGGCTCATGCCCGCTGACGTCGTCTTCCTCGAGCCGTCGTTCCCCCGCAACCAGCGCGAGTTCGTGCGCGCTCTCCACGCCGTCGGCGCGCGCGTCATCGGCATCGGCGAACGTCCGAAAGAGACGCTCGACGACGAGCTGAAGCACTGGCTGACGCACTACGAGCAGGTCGGCAACATCACCAGCGAATCGCAGGTGGAGCGCGCCGTCCGCTTCGTCCAGACCAAGGTGCGCGTCGACCGGCTGGAGGCCGTGGTCGAGGCCCACGTCATGTGCGCCGCCCGGGTGCGCGAGAAGTGCGGCATTCCCGGCACCAGCGTGCAGACCACCTTCTTGTGCCGCGACAAGCCCGCCATGAAGGAGGCGCTGCGGCAGGCAGGCGTGCCTTGCGCGCAGTCCATCGGCTCGTCCAACCCAGACGAGATTCGCCAGTTCGCCGCGCAGGTGGGCTTTCCGCTGGTGGTGAAGCCGCGGGATGCGGCCGGCGCCTCGGGCACCATCCGCGTCGACGATGCGCAGCAGCTGGAAGAGGCGCTGGTGTCGTTCGGCGTCACCCGCGGGCGCAGCGCCGCCGTCGAGGAGTTCATCGAGGGCCACGAAGGCTTCTACGACACCGTCACCATCAACGGCCAGGTCGTCCACGAGTTCATCACCCACTACTATCCGACCGTGCTGGAGGCCATGCGCACGCGCTGGATCTCGCCCCAGTTCGTCACCACCAACCGCCTCGACTCCGAGGGCTACGACGAGCTGAAGGCGATGGGCCGCAAGGTCGTCAGCGCGCTGGGCATCGAGACCTCCGCGACGCACATGGAGTGGTTCGCGGGGCCGAAGGGTCTCAAGTTCAGCGAGATCGGCTGCCGCCCACCGGGCGTGGGCGCGTGGGACTTGTACTGCGCGGCCAACGAGCTCGATCTGTACCGCGAGTGGGCCATGGCGGTGGTCTACGGAAAGCCAAGCCAGGCGCCGTCGCGGCGCTTCGCGGCCGGCATCATCGCGCTGCGGCCCAGCCAGGACGGCACCATTTCGGGCTACGACGGCTTCGACGAGATCTACCGGCGCTTCGGCGACTCCATTCTGGACCAGCACCTGCCGCCGCCCGGAACGCCCACCCAGCCCGTCTCGGCCGGCTACATGGCCAACGCCTGGCTGCGCATGAAGCACCCGGACTACGATCAGCTGCGTGGAATGCTCGACTTCGTCGGCCAGACCGCCAAGGTGTACGCGCGGTGAAAAAGGCAGCTGGCTCGAAAAAAGCAGTCGTTCTTCTAGGAGCGCAGCGCTTCGACCCGACGCTGGCCGCCGCCGTCTCCGAGCTGGGGATCAAAGGCCGCATCGCCACCATCACCGCCGGCTGGCAGGAGCGCGAGAGCGAAGACGAGGAGCTCAACGCGCACTTGCAGAACCGCACGGTGAACCTGAAGCTGCACGCGCGCGGCGACGAGGTCTTTCTCGAGGACACAGAGCTGCGCGACGCCCACCGCGAGCGCCAGGACGTGCTGCGCCACCGCCAGGATTTCTATCGCATCCGGCTCGAATACGAGCTTGAATGCGACCGCGTCATCCGCCAGCGGAACGCGCCCGCGGAGATCATGGCCGAGCAGGCAGAGGCGGGCAACGACACCGTCCGCGAGCTGGACCGCGCGCACCTGGCCAACTGCGTGATGCAACATACGGCGTTCAATGAAGGCTGGCGGCTGCACGAGCGGCCGTCGGTCAAGAAGCACCGTGACGAGCTCGCGGAGATCATCGACGATTGCGACGCCATCGCCATTGCCGGCGGCCACGTCGCCACCTTGATCAACCGGCTCGCGCTCTTCGGAATTGGTCCTCTCTGCAAAGGCAAGACCGTCTTCGCCTGGTCGGGCGGCGCCATGGCGGTCAGCGAGCGCGTGGTGCTCTTTCACGACGACCCCCCGCAGGGCCCCGGAGCCACCGAAGTGCTCGACGCAGGTCTTGGCCTCTGCCCCGGCGCGGTCTTCTTTCCCGAGCCGGAGAAGCGGCTGAAGCTGGAGCAGAAGGACCGCATGGCGCGGCTCACCCGCCGCTTCAACCCCGCGCAGTGCCTGCTCCTGCCGGCGCGCTCGCGAGTCACTTATCGCAACGGGCAATACAGCAATGCGCAAGGCGTGCTGCGGCTGCGGCCCACGGGCGACGTCGCGCTCTTCGAGCCGGAAGGGGGCGTTCAATGAGCCGCCAACTGGCCATCGAAGAGCTGCTCAAGGACCCTACCAAGAAGCAGCAGTTCATCGCCGACCATCGCTTTCCGTTGGTGGAGGGTGGCAGCGTCACCTTCGTCTGGTTTGGCGAAGCCAGCGGCGTCTCGCTGCGCCATTGGGTCTTCGGCCTCGAATCATCGACCGCGCTGCACCGCGCGCCCAACAGCGATCTCTGGTTCCTGACGCTCGAAATCCCGCCCGCCTCGCGCGTCGAGTACAAGCTGGAGATCCACCGCGGCGGCGGCAGCGAGTGGGTGGAAGATCCGCTCAACCCGAATCGCGCCCGCGATCCCTTCGGTGCCAACTCGGTGCTGCAGACGCACGGCTACGACAGCCCGCCATGGATCAAGCCCGACGAGACCGCGCGGCAAGGAACGCTGCTGCGGCTGGCGGTGGAGAGCGCGGCCTTTGGCGGCGTGCGCACGGGCCACGTCTACCTGCCGGCGCGCTTTCGCAAGACCCGCCAATATCCTTTGTTGGTGGTCCACGACGGCAGCGACTACATCAACTATGCGAGCATGAAGACGGTGCTCGACAACCTCATCCACTCGCTGGTCATCCCCGACCTGATCGTGGCCTTCACCGACTCTCCCGACCGCCTGACCGAGTACGCCAGCGACGAGCGCCACGCGCGCTTCCTCAGCGAAGAGCTCTTGCCGTACCTGGGCACGCGCTTTCCGCTGCTGGACAAGCCGCAGGCGCGCTGCCTGATGGGCGCCAGCTTCGGCGCGGTGGCCGCCTTCTCCACCGCGTGGCGCTATCCGGGCAAGTGGGGCCGCTTGCTGCTGCAGTCGGGCTCGTTCGCCTTCACCGACATCGGCAAGCACAACCGGCGCGGGCCTTTGTTCGATCGGGTAGTCGAGTTCGTGAATGCCTATAGGGAGAAGCCCACCGCCGTCAGCGAGCGGGTCTTCATGAGCTGCGGCGTCTTCGAATCTCTCATCTACGAAAATCGCTCCATGCTGCCCATGCTCTCGGCGACGGGCATGGAAGTGCGCCTCGTCGAATCTCGCGACGGCCACAATTGGGAAAACTGGCGCGACCGCTTGCGGGAAGGCCTCTCGTGGGTCTTCCCCGGACCATTGCTGTTCATCTATGAATGACCCTTTCCTGAGCAAGGACGTTCGATATGGCTGAAGTCACTCGTCACATCGGTTTGTCCCTGGGCGCCGACCTCTGCTGGCCGCTCTGCTTCGAACATATGATCAAGCGGCTCGACCTGAGCATTCCCTGGCAGGGAGACACGGTCCGCTTCGACGTCGAGCGCGTCACCATCGAGCCGTTCGATCTCCAGCAGCCCGTCAAATACGACCTGGTGGTGGACCGGCTGACGCACTGGTACCACACCAGCCGCGAGTGGATTAAGAAGGGCATTCTGCTCAATGACCTCTACGTCTTCAACAACCCGTGGAGCATTCAAGCCAACGAGAAGCACACTTCCTATTGCGC
Organism: Myxococcales bacterium; assembly: GCA_036271755.1. Classification (GTDB taxonomy): domain Bacteria; phylum Myxococcota; class Myxococcia; order Myxococcales; family 40CM-4-68-19; genus 40CM-4-68-19. Next base: position 8,123 of record DATBAA010000858.1, read on the forward strand.
CATGATGCAGCTGGGCATGCCCATTCCCAAAACGTGGATGGTGCCGCCCAAGAGCTACGAGCCCACGCCCGACCTGAAGCCGACGTTGAGCCGCTACGCCAAGCTCTTCGACATCAAGCGCATCGGCGATCAGGTCGGCTGGCCCTTCTTCTTGAAGCCTTACGACGGCGGCGGCTGGCGCGCGGTGACTCGCGTGGCCGACGAAGCGGCCGCCAAGAAGGCTTATGAAGAGTCGGGCAAGATGGTGATGCACGCGCAGGCGTCGGTGGAGAACTTCGACCTGTTCGTGCGCACCATCGGCTTCGGCCCGCAGACGCGGAACGTTCTCTACGATCCGTCAGCCGCGTTGCACGATCGCTATACGATGAAAACCGGCTTCATGTCCGATAGGGACGCCGAGCACCTGCGCAAAGTCACTTTGACCATCAACGCGTTCTTCGGCTGGGAGTTCAACTCCTGCGAGTCGCTGCATCGCGATCACACCTGGTATCCAATCGACTTCGCCAACCCTTGCCCAGACTCACAAGTCACTTCATTGCATTTCCACTTTCCCTGGATGGTGAAGGCTTATCTGCGCTGGACCATCTTCTGCGCGGCCACCAAGCGGAAGATGCGGCGCACGCTCGACTGGGAGCCCTTCTACAAAGTCGCGGCGCAAGAGCTCTCTTATCGGGAGAAGCTCGACAAGTACGCCGCCATCGCCGACGAGCGCTTCGAAACCAATCGCTTCGAAGAGTTCTGCGCCACCCATCTCAGTCACCTCGACAGCGTGGCGTTCGAGTTCTTTGCCTCCAAGGAAGCCAAGGAAGCCGTGCGGCTGAAGGTGGCCGCGCTCTTCCCCGAGCATGAAGTGGAGAAGTTCACCGAGCTCTTCTGGGCGCGCATCCAGGAGTGGCGCCGGCAGGGGTGTCCATGACTTCGTTCGTGAAATCGAAGTGGTATTCGTCCCGCCTCGGCACCGAGGCGACGCTGTGCCGCTGGGGCGAGTTCGGCCAGCCCGTGCTCATCTTCCCCACCGCCGGCGGCGACGCGGAGGAGATCGAGCGCTTCCTCTTGATCAAGGTGCTCACGCCTCTGATCGATTCGGGCCGCATCAAGGTCTACTCGTGCGACAGCGTGGCCGGCTCGGTCTGGTTCAACAAGCAGGGCAGCCCCGACTTCCGCATGAAGATGCAGCACCAGTTCCACCAGTACATCAAGCACGAGGTGGCGCCGGCCATCCGCCTCGATTGCAAGAGCCCGGACATCGGCATCTGGACGGCGGGCGCGTCGATTGGCGCCTTCCACGCGGCGGCGGTGGTGTGCCGGTTTCCCGACATCTTCCACAAAGCCATCTCGATGAGCGGCACCTATAATTTGATGCGCTTCATCGAAGTCAGCGAGCCCAACGAAGAGTATCGGGTGTCGTCGCCGCTCTACTTCGTCCCCGGCCTCGAGGGGCTGCACCTGGACGTGCTGCGGACGCGCTTCATCCTCATCGCCACCGGCGAAGGCAAGTGGGAGAACGTCGGCGAGAGCTGGGCGTTGGCCAATGTACTGGGCGCGAAAGGAATTCCGAATCGCGTGGACAACTGGGGCCCCGACTGGCACCACGATTGGGTGACCTGGCGGGAAATGATGCCGAAGTATCTCGACGAGTGGACGCGGTAGGAGCGTATGGACGAGATCACGCACGAGCATAAGAGGACGGACGGCGTTCTGGAGGGCGACGCGCGCCGCAAGTTCATGCGTGCGGTGCTGGCCGACCTGCGCGCGCTGGAGCAGATGCTGCAGGCCGACGCGTTCGAGCGCGGCGTGGTGCGCATCGGCGCCGAGCAAGAGCTCTTTCTCGTCGACCGCACCTATCATCCAGCCCCAGGCGCGCTGAAGATCCTCGACCAGCTGAAGGATTCGCACTTCACCACCGAGCTGGGCCTGTTCAACCTGGAGGCCAACGCCGACCCGCAGTATCTCGCCGGCAAGGGCTTGTCGCTGATGGAAGAGCAGCTGGCCATGCTCTTCTCCAAGGTGAAGAAGGCCGCCAACGAGCTGGAGATGCACGCGGTGCTGGCGGGCATCTTGCCCACCATCGGCAAGAACGATCTGGGCATGCACATGATGGTGCCCAACCCGCGCTACTACGCGCTCAGCACGGCCATGGCCAACGCGCGCGGAGACGCGTTCGACTTCTCCATCAAGGGCATCGACGACCTGACCGTGAAGCACGACTCGGTCATGGTGGAAGCCTGCAACGCGAGCTTCCAGGTGCACTTACAGATCCCGGAGCCCGAGCGCTTCGCGCACTACTACAACCTGGCGCAGCTGGTGCTCGCGCCGGTGCTCGCCTGCGGCCCCAACTCACCCATTCTCTTCGGCCGCAGACTCTGGGCAGAGACGCGGATCGCGCTCTTCGAGCAGGCTTGCGACATCCGCTCGCCCGGACATCACCTGCGCGATTCGGTGCCGCGCGTCTCGTTTGGCGGCCAGTGGCTGAAGGGCAGCATCGCGGACATCTATCGCGAGAACGTCACGCGCTTCCGGGCCTTGCTGGGCGCGGAGACGGACGAACATCCCGACGAGGTCTTGGCCGCCGGCCGCGTGCCGCAGCTGAAGGCGCTGCGCTTGCACAACGGCACCATCTATCGCTGGAACCGGCCCTGCTACGGCATCTCGGAGAACGGCAAGCCGCACCTGCGCATCGAGCTGCGCGTGCTGCCTTCCGGCCCCACCGTGGCCGACGAAGTGGCCAACGCGGCCTTCTGGCTGGGCCTGATGGTCGAGCTGTCGGCCACCATGGACGACCTCACTTCGCGCATCGAATTCGACGACGCGCGCGTCAACCTCTACGCGGCGGCGCGCGACGGCCTGCAGGCTCGCTTCACCTGGCTGGACGGGAAAGAGACGTTGGCGCAGCCGCTGATCCTCGAGCAGCTGTTGCCGCTGGCGAAGAAGGGTCTGGACCGCGCCGGGGCTGATCCGGACGATTCCGCGCGCTATTTAGGCATTGTCGAAAAGCGCGTCAGCACCGGCCGCACGGGCGCTCGCTGGATGCTGCAGTCCTTCGCGGAGATGAAGGACAAGGGCTCGACGGGCGCTCGCCTGAACGCTTTGACCGCGGCGATGATCGCGCGGCAGGACACCGACCGCGTGGGCAGCGACTGGGAGCGCGCGCGCCTCGACGAGAACGAGAGCGAGAAAGCAGGCCACCGCAAGGTCTCGCAGTACATGTCCACCGACATCTTCACCGTCCGGCCCGACGATCCGGTCGAGCTGGTGGCCGATTTGATGGGGTGGGAGCGCATCCGCCACGTGCCGGTCGAGGACGAGCGCGGCAAATTGGTTGGCTTGGTGACCTATCGCGGGGTCTTGCGCCACCTGACCGGACTGTACAAATACCCGCCTCAACCCGGCGGGTCGGGTACCGCCGTGTCGGATATCATGAAGAAAGAGCTGATTACGGTCACGCCCGAGACCACCACGCAGGAGGCGATTGCGCTGATGAAGCGTTATCGTATCGGTTGCCTGCCCGTGGTGCAGAACGAACATATCGTGGCGGTGCTGACGGAAGAGGATTTCTTGGATATCGCAGCGAAGGTTCTGGCCGAAGAAGAAGCATTGAAAGCCGCAGTGGCGCAGGTGGACGTGTAGATGGAGATGCCCATCGGGGTGCAAGTCGAAGATCGCGAAATTGGCCGTCATCGCGGAGAAGCCGCGGGGCCGACGTTGATTGCCGTCGCGGGCATTCACGGCAACGAGCCGGCCGGCCTCGAGGCGGCCCGCCGCGTCTTCGCGCGTTTGTCGCGTGGCGATCTGCGCTTTCGCGGAGAGCTGGTGGTCTTCGCGGGAAACCTGCGCGGGCTGCGGCGCGGCGTGCGCTATCACGATCGCGATCTCAACCGCGCCTGGACGGAAGAGCGCGTCGCGGGTTTGAAGTCGAAGCCCGCGGCGGACTGGGACACCGAAGATCACGAGCAGGCCGAGCTGTTGCACTCCATCGAAGAAGCCGCCGCGCGCGCCCGCGGCCAGCTCTTTTTGGCCGACTTCCACACCACCAGCGCGGCCGGCATTCCCTTCATCCTCTTCGGCGATACCCTGCGCCAGCGCCACTTCGCGCAAGTCTTTCCGCTGCCCATCTTGCTCGGCCTGGAAGAGCAGCTGGACGGCGTGCTCACGGGCTATTGGACCAAACGCGGCTTCGTCACCTTCGCGCTCGAGGGCGGGCAGCACAAAGCGCCGGACTCCGTCGACGCCGTCGAAGCCGTCCTCTGGCTCTCGCTGTCGCGCGCCGGGTTGCTGCTCGACAAGCCTGCCGAGCTTGCCCGCAGCGCGGAGCTGCTCGATCGCCGCCGCGCCGGCCTGCCCCGCGTGGTCGAGGTGGTCTCGCGCAGGTCGATCACGCCGGACGACGAGTTCGTGATGGAGCCCGGGTTTCGCAACATCGACCACGCCCGCAAGGGACAGCTTCTCGCCCGCGATACCGGCGGCGAGATCCGCGCGGACGAAGATGGCCTCGTGGTCTTGCCTCTCTATCAAGGCCTGGGCGGCGACGGATACTTCTGGGGCCGCGAGATGAGCGCGGCCCGGCTGCGCACGTCGGAGATGCTGCGGCTGTCTGGCGCCGGCAAGCTCTTGGGGCTCCTGCCGGGCGTGCACCGCGACGGGTCGCGGTTCGTGGCTGACGCCCGGTCGGCGCGGCCGCTCTCGCTCTCCGTCTTGCAGCTGATGGGCTATCGCCGCGTGCGCCAGGAAGGCTCGCGCCTGACCATCGCGCGCTGCACCAGCTAGAACGACGACACCCACCGGCGGCTCCGTGCAAGCCCGGTGAGCGTCGGTTGGCTGCGGTTAACGAGCCTTGAGCTTGCCAGCGCGAATGTTGGACTTGATCTCCATTCTCATCACCCCCTCGCTTTGCTCGCTCCGCCTTGGCGTGAGCGTGAAATCGAAGTTACTCGCTCTGCATTAGAAAGCTGTGAGTTCTGTCACTCGGGCCGCCGATACAACCTATCCCGAGCGATATGTTTCCGGAATCAGCGGGTATTCCCCCGTCCCCGCGCCGTGGTCTCCGGCCGGCGATTCCGCTATCCTGCACTGCGCCATGCAGCCCATCCAAGCGACTGATGCGACGACGTAGAATGCGGCGATGATGATTCCGCCGTCCGAGCTCGCTTCCTTGCCCGCCGCTGACCGCGAGGAGTTCCTCGCTACGCTGAAGAGCTCGGGCACCCAAGCGCGGCTGAAGAGCATACAGCTGGAGACATACCTGGGAGCAGCAGATCCTTTGCCGGGCGTCATCTTCGGCTATCGCGTTGGCCGGGCCGACAGCAGCATCGCGGCCGAGGTCTGGTACTTCGAAACCTACGCCGCGCTCACCAAAGCGCACGCCGGCCTCATCGCGGCTCCCAAGTCCGCGATCACCTCCAACGGCTCTTTTCTGGTGCGCTTCACCGCTTCGCATCCGGGGGCCGCCCAAGCGCTCTCGGAGTGCGTGCAAGCAATCGCAGGCGAAGAGTGAGGCGTGCTAGAATGACGTCCGTGGTTTCCGACGCCGAAAAGCGACGAGCAGCCCGCGCTTCCTGGATCACCACGGTCGTCCGCGATGCGGCGGAAGCTGAGCAAAACGATCGCGAATTCTGGCTTGCGCCATCGGCAGAGGAACGGATCGATCTGGTAGCTCGCCTGAGCCTCGAGGCCTACCGGCGCTCGGGAGACCCCAATGCTCGACCCGAACTACAGCGATCTGTTGTCAGAATTTCTCGCCCATGATGTCCGCTTCGCCGCTGCAACGTCCCGATGGCTTCCAGTAGAAGGTGCGCTATCCTACCGGGGCCCTTCCTTCAGGAGAGTGCGTGAGGACGTTCGGATCGTTCGACTATGTGATCGCCGGCGGAGGCACCGCGGGGTGCCTGCTCGCCAACCGCCTCACCAAGGACCCCAACGTCTCGGTGCTGATGCTGGAAGCGGGCGGCGTCGACAAAGGCATCTGGATTCACATTCCCGTCGGCTACCTCTTCTGCATCGGCAACCCGAAGACCGACTGGTGCTACCGCATCGAGCCCGACCCGGGCCTCAACGGCCGCACCATCGGCTACGCGCGCGGCCGCGTCCTGGGCGGCTGCAGCTCCATCAACGCCATGCTCTACATGCGCGGCCAGGCGCGCGACTACGACGAGTGGGCGCGGCTCAGCGGCGACCCGAGCTGGGCGTGGGATCGCGTGCTGCCCATCTTCAAAGGCACGGAAAACTATTGGGGCGGAGAGAGCGAAACCCACGGCGACAAGGGCGAGTGGCGCGTCGAGAAGCAGCGGCTCTCGTGGGAGATCCTCGACGCCTTTCGCGACGCGGCCGAAGAGATGGGCATCGCCAAAATCGAGGACTTCAACCGCGGCGACAACGAAGGCAGCTCGCGCTTCGAGGTGAACCAGCGCCGCGGCGTGCGTTGGAACGCCACCAAGGCTTTTCTCCGCCCGATCAAAGGCCGCAAGAACCTGACCGTGCTGACGGGCGCGCAGGTGCATCGCCTGCGGCTGGGGAAGTCCGCCGCCGGCGCCACCGAGGCGCAAGGCGTCGAGTTCTACCAAGGCAAGGAGACCGTCTTTGCCGAGGCGCGCCGCGAGACCCTGATGGCCGCGGGCTCGATCGGCACGCCGCACATCCTCCAGTTCTCCGGCATCGGCCCCGGAGCGCATCTGCAAGAGCACGGCATTCCCGTCCTGCACGATCTGCCCGGCGTGGGCGGCAACCTGCAGGACCATTTGCAGCTGCGCACCGCTTGGAGGGTGCAGAACGTGATCACGCTGAACACGCTCTTCCACCGCTTCTGGGGCAAGGCGATGATGGGGCTGGAGTACTTCTTCATGCGCTCCGGACCGCTGACCATGGCGCCTTCCCAGATGGGCGCGTGCACGAAGTCCGATCCGGGCCAGCCGTCCGCCAACATCGAGTTTCACGTGCAGCCGCTCTCGCTCGACAAGTTCGGCGATCCGCTGCACGAGTATCCGGCGTTCACGGTCAGCGTCTGCAACCTGCGCCCCAGCTCGCGCGGCCACGTTCGCCTCAAGTCGGCCGACCCGCGGGCGGCGCCGGAGATCCGCCTCAATTATCTTTCGACGAAAGAGGATCAGAAGATCGCGGTGGACTGCCTGCGCCTCACCCGCAAGATCGTGGGCGACACCCAGACAATGAAGAAGTACACGCCGGAGGAGTTCGTGCCAGGCATCCAGTTCCAGACCGACGAGGAGCTGGTGACGGCCGCGGGCAACGTCGGCACGACCATCTTCCACCCCATCGGCACCTGCAAGATGGGCCGCGCGGACGACGACGGCGCGGTGGTCGACACGCGCCTGCGCGTGCGTGGAGTGGGACGGCTGCGCATCATCGACGCTTCGATCATGCCGACCATCACCTCCGGCAACACCGCCTCGCCGACGGTGATGATCGCGGAAAAGGGCGCGACCGCGGTGATTGAAGACCAGCGCGGCCGGTAGAACGCGCACTGGTTCTTTTTTTCCGCTTCGCCAGGCTTCATTCCCGCGCCGGACAAAGGTCGCCAGATCGGCGGGCGCAGCCGCGCGTCGTTGATTGAATGGCTCGATTTCTAGACTTTGCCGCCATCGGCGGCGTTTGGGTCGCGCTCAATTTCCGTCAGCTGTTCCTCGGGAAGATGAACGTCTTCCGCGATCAGCTGATCTACACCTGGCCCGAGCGGAAGATCCTCGCCGACGCGCTGCAGGCCGCGCGGCTGCCGGAGTGGAACGATCTTGTCGGCTTTGGAACGCAGTTCGCCGCCAGCTCCGCCAACGGGGTGACCTATCCGCCGCTCTGGCTCACGGGCTGCTTGCCGCTGCCGTTCTCACTGGACCTCATCTCCGCGCTGCACGTGCTGCTGGCGGGGACCGGCGTGGCGCTCTTCGCCAGGCGCTTGGGCGCGAGCCGCCTTGGCACGGCGCTCGCGGGCACCTCGTTCATGACCTGCGGCTACGTCACCTCCATCGTCACCAACAAGATGTTCGCCGGCGTGGCCTGGCTTCCCTGGGTCGCCTGGGCCTCGGACTGCATCGCGGACCCGAAGCCGCGAAAGGGCCGCCTGCAGGCCACCATCATTCTCGCCGGCAT
>DATBAA010000859.1:0-4897 GCA_036271755.1 Myxococcales bacterium
CTCGTCGACAAGCCCGGCTTCGGCAAGGTGATCGTCGGCCGCGGCGCGGTGAACCAGAAGGGGCCCGAGTCGGCGTTCCTGGCTGCGCTGCACGCCATCAAGGCCGCGGGCCGCAAGTCGCCCGTCAACTTCGTCTTCGTCGCGGAAGGCGAAGAGGAGATCGGCTCGCCGCACTTCGCGCAAGTGGTGCGCAAGCCGGAGATCGCGGCGGCGCTGGCCAAGACCATCGGCGTCTTCATGCCCAGCGCCAGCCAGGGCGCGGACGGCGAGGTGGACGTCTCGCTGGGCGCCAAGGGCGTGGTGGAGCTCGAGCTCATCTCCAGCGGCGAGAGGTGGGGCCGCGGGCCGTCGAAGGACGTGCACTCCGCCAACCGCGCGCGCCTCGACAGCCCGGCGTTCCACCTCGTGCAGGCGCTGGCGTCGCTGGTGACTGCCGACGGAGATCCGGCCATCGAAGGGTTCGCCGACAAGGCGCGGCCCATCTCGCCGGAAGAGAACAAGATGATCGACGAGGCCGCCCGGCGCGGCAGCGAAGCGACCATGAAGAAGCAGCTCAGCGCCGAGCGCTGGACGCACGACGCGGACTGGCGCACGTCGTTGGCCAACCTCGTCTCCAAGCCGACGGTGAATATCCAGGGGTTGGTTGGCGGTTATATCGGCCCCGGCGGCAAGACCATGCTGCCGCACCGGCTGACGGCCAAGCTCGACCTGCGCCTGGTGCCGGACATGACCTTCGACGGCGCGGTGGCGGCCTTGAAAGCGCACCTGATCAAGCACGGCTTTGGAGATATCGAAGTCAAAGTCAGCGGCGGATATGATCCCACTTCGACCGGCCCCAATTCGGCGCTGATTCAAAAGCAGATCGCGACCTACAAAGCCTATGGCCTCGACGCGCCGCTCTGGCCGCGCAATGCCGGCTCCTATCCGGGCTGGGTCTTCACCGGCGCGCCGCTGAGCCTGCCCGCGGGACACTTTGGCCTGGGCCACGGCAGCGGGGCGCACGCGCCGGACGAGTATTATTTGATTGAATCGAGCAATCCCAAGCTGCTGGGCTACGACGACGCCGTGAAGTCCTTCGTCGACTATCTCTATATCCTCGCCCGCTAGGTGTATCAGCCGCTGTTACGGGTGTAACGCCACAAGAAGGCCTCGCGCGCTGGCTCTCCCTCGTGAGTACTTTGGCCCCGGGCTTGCTTTGCTGCTCCTGTTCAGGGGGCACGCATGGCAACGTTTCTATGGTTGGTGGCAGCCGGAGCGGACAAGAGCGCCATCGAGTCGACCGTGGCCGCGTTCAAATACGGCCCCTTCTTTTTCGCGGTCTTCCTGCTGCTGACCATGACGAGCCTCGCGGCCCATTGGTATCGCAAGGCCGCCGAGGCAGACAAAAATACCTACCGCTTCATCCTCATCGCGAGCTTCGCGGCGGGGCTGATCGCGGTCGGCGTCTCCATTCGCTGGTGGCTGGTCTCGCGGCCCAAGATCTACGCCTATGCCGCGTCGATCAAGAACCTGCGCGACTACGAAACCATCAGCGCAGATCACAACGTCTATTTCTGGGCCGAGCAGACCAACTTGCATCCGGAGGTGGACGACCCAACGCTGCTGCGGCACGAGCACCTGGTGGTGTTGCAGGATCATCCGTTCGAGCCGGGGCAGACCGTCCAGATCACGCTGGCGAAGAGCCAGGTCGCGCGCGGCACTTGCGGCCTGCCCTACCTGGGCGACTCCGAGCCGGCGTTCATCTGGGTCTTGGACGAGAAGTCGCAGAAGATGGTGCTCAAACCAGAGATCGACACGAAGGCCTCTCTGCTCTCTTTCTTCGTCAAATCCGCCTTTGCCGCCGAGGTGACCTCGCAAGCCGCGCGGCCGGCAGCCGAGCGCGCTGCCGACATTCAGCAGCCGAAAGTACCGCAAGCGTCGCTCTCGACGGAGTGCGAGCCGTTCGCCGACCTGGCGAAGGCGGACGCGAGCGTGGGCGCGCGCCTGGTGGCGGCGGATCAGGTGCTGGCCATCTCCGACGCGAGCGCCCGCCAGTGCGTCCGCAGCGCGCCGCAGAACCTCGAGCTGGTGGCGTCGGTCAAAGGCCTCACGCGCCACTCCGACCCGGAGCTCGCGGCCAAGGCCGGCTGGATCGCGGACAAGATCGCCTGGAAGGAAGCGCTGGTGCAGGGGCTGGGGTCGAGCAATGCGAAGACGAGCCAGGCGGCCAAGGCGGCCGTCCAGGATCTGGAGCCGTCGGACGCGAAGCAGGTGCTGGGCGACGTCTCGGCCGGGCTGACGACGCCCGTGCCGCAGGAGAAGCCCATTCCCACCGGCACCAACGCGGGCGACCGCTTCTACGTCCGGGCCCGCTGGTCCGCGGCCGACCCCAAGGCAGTCGATTGCCTGACCCGCCTCTTCAACAGCGAGCTGCAGGGCCGGCCTTCGCTGCAGAAAGAGCAGGAGTTCATGAAAAACAAGACGTCCAGGGTCGTCTACTCCACGGCCGAACCGTGGGCCGAGCACATCAGCGCCGCGATCGCCGGATGCGGTGGAACCTCCAGCTACGTGCGCTTCTAACTCTGGGCCTGGCGCAGGCGGGCATCGAGCTCGCGGAGGCGGGCTTCGATGGCGTCGAGCAGGGCGCGCACCCTGCCCGTCTGGTGCACGTCGGGGTGCACGAGGAGCCACAGCTCGTCCATCTCCGGCGGAGCGTCGAAGATCCGCACCAGCTCCGGTTGCCCCTCGGCCAGCACGCACGGGAACGGGCCGATGCCCAGCCCCTGCTGCACGGCGTGCAGCATCATCAGGACGCTGTTGGTGCGCATGACGAAGCGTCCCTCGCGCACCGGCTCGCCGCCCAGCTCGCCGCCTTTGCGAAAAGCCCGCGGGCCGGTGTCGAAGGCGATCAGGTCGTGCCCCGCGAAGCCGTCGCCGCGCTCCGGCCGTCCGCGCGCGGCGAGATACTCTTTCGAAGCATAAGCAGCGAACGCCACCGTCCCGGCGCGGTGGACGATGAGGTCGCCGCTCTCCGGCCGCGTGTAGCGCAGCGCCACGTCCGCCTCGCGCCGCGCCAGATCGAGCTTCGCGGTGCCGGTGATGAGCTCGATGCGAATCTGCGGGTGCTTCTCGTGCAGCACGCGCAACGCGGGGAGCACCACGAACTCGCCCAGCATCTCGGTGGTGGCGATGCGCACCAAGCCCGAGAGCTTGCGGTCCGCTCCCAACGCCTGCTGCTCGGCGCGGTAGACCGCCTGCTCCATCTGCTCGGCGGCGGCGCGGATGGCTTCGCCGGCGGCGGTCAGCGTGGTGCCGTCGGGAGTTCGCGCCAGAAGCTTCGCGCCCAGGTCGCGCTCGAGCGCCGCCAGCCTGCGGCCCACGGTGGTGTTGTCCACGCCCAGCTTGCGCGCCGCCGCGGCCAGCGTTCCGCCGCGCGAGAGCTCGAGGAAGAATTTCAGGTCGCTCCAGTCGGTCATGCAACCTTTTTGTAGCCCATGCTGCATTCATGCACGAACAAATTGCGAAAGTGCAGAGCACCCATCCTCGCAGCGGGGGCATCCTTGCATTGCGCGGTGAGTCATAAGAGACAAAACGCCGCACAACTTCCTGAGGGGAAGTTTTCCACGAAGGAGAACGTCATGAAGACCTATCTGAAGAGCATTTCGATGAGCATCGCAGCAGCAGCGCTCCTGATGGCCGGCAGCGCCCGCGCCGACGACGAGGTTGGCAACGCCGCCTGGGAAGCCGGAGAATCGGCCAACCCCGACGCCATCGACAACCGCAACCAGAAGACCGACGTCGCGGTCGACTCGAAGACCAGCAACGCCGAAGCCGTCGTCGCGGAGTCCGAGAACCCGCACAGCACCCTGAACCAGTCGCAGCCGGTCACGGCCGACGACTCCGCCAAGGTCTCGCTGCGCACCAGCGAAGCCGGCAACCCGCACTCGATCGACAACGCCAGGCAGTAGCTTCAAAAGCCCAGCGAGGCCACGCAACGCCTGGAAAGACGTTGCGGGCCCCGCCGGTCATTTACGCTTTGAAGCGAACGGCTCTTACGGCACCGGTTGACTGTCGGTGCGCTTGTCCGAGAGCCACTGCCGGACGCCCAGGCCGAAGTTCGTCGGCTGCGTCAGCGCAGAGTCGCTGAACAAGTCGGGCGACCAGCTCGACGTCATCGCCCAGGCAAACCAGCCGATGGGCGGATGCAACGAACCTTCGCTCGGCTCGAGCAGCTGCCGGAGCGACGGCGCCACGGAAGACGTGGTCGCCCAGGTGGTGGTGCCGCTCGCGGGGTTGGTGTCGTCGCCCCACTCCGTCATCATGATGGCCTGGCCGCTGGCCAAACCTTGCGTGATCTGCGCGCGGTTGGACGAGTAGGCCTCCCACTGGCTGCGATAGGCGTGCAGCGAGTAGGCGATGTTGCTGCCCGTCAGCGGGCTGGCGGTAGCCTCGCCCACCCAGGCGCTGAAGAACGGCGTCGGAACGGTGATGAGGTTGGTCGCACCAGCAGCGCGGACCGCGTTGATGGTCTCTTGGATGACCGGCTTCTGCAGCACCCACGAGCCCGCGCCGCCTGCGTACGAGCCAATGTCCTCGCTCTCGTTCCACAGCTCGAAGATGACTTGCGGGTGGTTGGCCCACTGCGACTGCGCCATGCGCGTCCAGAAGTCGAGCATGCGCGCGTGCCGCAGCGGGTGCTGCGCGGGGCCGAAGTCGAAGTCGGTGACGACGACATAGAGGCCCGCGTTGACGGCGGCCTGGATGGCCGGGTCCATGACCTTGGCCTTCCAATCGTTGAAGTTGGCCAGCGCCTGGGCCTGTGTGTAGTCGGCGCTCATGAACTGCCACCAGACGAAGTGGTCTGCGAAGGCGGTGCCGACGCTGTAGTCGGTGATGGCCGTCGTCGAGAACGGCTGGG
>DATBAA010000860.1:0-1931 GCA_036271755.1 Myxococcales bacterium
TGGCGGATGAAGAGCAGGCAGAGCACCAGCGCGGCCCGCAGCAGATCGCTCGAGATGAGGATGGCCCGGCGCGGAAGCCTGTCGGCCAGCACGCCCGCGGCCGGCCCGGCGAAGAAAGAGGGGACGAAGCGCGCCAGCAAGACGACGGCAATGGACTCGCCCGTGCCGGTCAGCTCGAGCAGCAGGGAGAAGAGCGCGACGACGTTGAACCAATCGCCCATCTGCGAGACCGCGTTCGCCGCATAGAGCCGGCGGAAATCGCGGTTGTCGCGGACGACTGCCCAGAGGCGGCGCGGAGAAAGCTGTGCGGACAAGGGCGCGCGGTTCTAGCACAAGGCCTGCTCAAGCGCGGGTAGAGTGCGCCGCGTGCCGCCAAAGCGCTCGGGCATGAAATGGAGCCGGATCGCCCTGGCCGTGTTCGCCTGCCTCGCGGTGGTCGCGGGGGCGTTCTACGTCGACCTGCCTTCGGCCGAGCCGCTGCGCAAGACCAACCCCACCACGACCTCCTTGATCGAGACGCGCGCCCGCGAAGCGCGCGAGGCCGGCAAGGTGGCGCGGCGCAACCAGCATTGGGTGCCGTTGAACCGCGTCAGCCCCTGGCTGGTGGACGCGGTGGTGAACAGCGAAGACGCGCGCTTCTACCTGCACGGCGGCGTGGACCCCATCGAGATCGGGCGGGCCGCCGAGACGGCCCTGGCGCACGGAAAGCTTGGCCGCGGCGCTTCCACGCTGACGCAACAGCTGGCGAAGAATCTTTGGCTGGGCGAGGAGCGCTCGCTGCTGCGCAAGCTGCGCGAGGTGCTGCTGGCGCGGCGGCTGGAGGCGCTGGGCAAGGATCGGATCCTCGAGCTCTATTTGAACGTCGCCGAGTGGGGAGAAGGCATCTACGGCGCCGATGCGGCCGCCCGCGTCTGGTTCAAGAAGCCCGCCGCGCAGCTCTTGCCTGAGGAGGCGGCCGTGCTGGCCGCGATGCTGCCGGCGCCGCGCAAGCGCAATCCTTCCAAGCCTTCGGCGCGGCTGCGGCAGCGGGCCGCTGCTATCGTTCATTTATATCAAGTTTACGGGCAGCTCACGCCCGCCGGCACCGCGGCTGCGAAGGCCGCGCTGGGCCGCATCCTCGGCGCGCAGTGAAGATCGTCTCGCTGCCGCTGGTGCCCGAAGTGCGCCTGCGCCTGATCACCGAAGAGTGCGCGCTCTGGCGGGCGAGCGAGAAGGAGGCCGCGGCGCTCGGCTTCGTCGAGCCTTATTGGGCCTTCGCCTGGCCGGGCGGACAAGCCCTGGCGCGATATGTTCTCGACAACCCGCCATTGATTCGCGGCAAGCGCGTGCTCGACTTCGGCGCGGGCTGCGCCATCGAAGGAATCGCAGCCTTAATGGCCGGAGCTTCGGAAGTGCTCTGCGCCGACATCGATGAGAGAGCCTGCGAAGCGGCTTTGTCCAACGCGAGCTTGAACGGCGTCCAGCTGTCGGTGACGAGCCAGGATTTGATTGGCAGACAATTGAAGGTCGATCTCGTCCTCGCCGGCGACGTCTTCTACGACTCCGCGCTCGCCGCCCGCGCGCTGGCCTGGCTGCGCAAGCTCGACGTGCCGGTCTTGATCGGCGACCCCTCGCGCGGCTTCCTCGAGCTCAGCGGCCTGCGAAAGTTGGCCAGCTATCGAGCCAGCTGGGACGGCGACACCCGCGGCGAAATCCTCCGCGACACCGCCGTCTATTCGACGGAAGCGCTCATCGGCACAGAACTCCCGTGAACCACGAGTAACAAGCGGTTGCGCGCGGCCGGGTCTGCACAACGACCAATAGCCGTTGTTGTTTTCGGCCCAGAAAACGACCGACGCCGGATCGAAGCTGATCGCCGACGCAATCCCTTTCTGGGTAGCCGTGATGTCGGTATCAGATGTCAATTCATATTGCCGGCCTGTCCAAGAAAA
>DATBAA010000861.1:0-1915 GCA_036271755.1 Myxococcales bacterium
GCACCCAGGCAAAACGCAATGGCCACCATTCGAGTCATTTCCCCATTCAGCCTCCCGAACGGGGTATCGTCAAATCACGCATAAGGGGGAGCGATGCCTGTTCTCAGTCCGCTGCTCGAAAAGAAACCTTACGAAGTGCAGTTCAACGCCGGAAGCGAAGGCGCGCCCGCGGGGCAATACGTCATGCTCACCGGGTGGGTTCCCAAGGACGGCGCCGCGGGTCTGCCGGCGGCAACGGACGACGAGATGGCCCCGGGAGAGTTCGCGAGGCAGAGCGGTACGGCGCCCGCGTTCACCGACGCCTGGCGCCTGCGCATCGAGATCCAGGTTCCGCACCCGCAAGGCAGCGGCACGTTGATCGTCACCCAGGGCGACGATCACCAGACCGTCTCCGTCACCGAAGACACCGTCTACCTCGTGCCGCTCGCTCAACCTTGATGAAAGCGCTCATCGCTGCCCTGGCAGTGCTCGCCGCGCCGCTGCCGGCCCGGGCTGCCCAGCCGGCCACGGCGGACTTCTGGTCCAACCTCCTCAAGCGTTTCTGCTCGCCCGAATCGATCGCCGCGCACCCCACGCGCAAGGACTCGTGTCCAGCCGCGGGCGCCACCCTCAACGCTTCCGCATCGGCGTCCACCCTGCTCGCCGCGCTCTCCGTCAGCTTGACCTCGAGCGTCCGCGCGTCGGAGACCCAGACCAAGACGCTTCAGCTCAATAAAGACGCGCTCAACCACATCCTCAACAACACCGCGCCCGCCAACGACGCGCCCGCCGGGACGCAAGGCTCTCCGGCGCAGACCGACGCCGTTCCAGGAGTCGCGCCCGTCGCGCAGTCGGGAGCGAGCGCGGGCTTCGCCGGCACGCAGACGGGAATGCGGCTCCTGGCCAGCGTGGCCGTGAACCCCGCCGGGCTCATGACCACCTCCGCCTCGTCGACCTCATCCACCACGGCGGCGGCGCAGAAGGCGGGCACGCTGGCGTCGCGCATCGCCGACATCTCCGTGGTGGTGCCCATCGACACCAGCGGAAACCACAAGACTTCGCCGGGGGCGCTGGGGTCGTTCGACTACGTCGGCGTCCGCGTGCGCGTGAACGCGCTGCCGTTCTTCCAAGACGACCTCTACGCGCAGGCGAAAGCGCACGTCGACAAGGTCTTCGCCGATCTGCTCGCCACCGAGGGAAAGGCGAGCGACGCCGCGGCCAGGCTCTTGTCCGCCTACGACGATACCGGGTGCGCCTTGGCGATCGCGACCGGCGCGACGCAGCCGGCGCAGTGCCAGACCGCTCCGGCGGCGGGCTTCGACGCGGTGGTGATCGCAGCCGCGCGCTGCGCGGACGCCATCGAGAGCAGCAAAGCCGATCAGATCGAGAGCCAGTGCGGGCACCCGCTGCCGGAGATCGAGGCGCAGCGGGCCGCCGAGCTGCTGCTCTACAACGGCTTGCAGTTCCGCCGCGATCAGCACGACGCGGACTACCTGGGCCTGGACATCCGCTACGACTACGGCGACCCGACCTTCTCCAACGACCCGGCGGCGCGCGGCAACTACGTTCTCGCCGGAGTCGCGGCGGGCCACAGGCTCTTGAGCGGCGGCGAGACGGACCCGAGCCGCCGGTTCTTCGGCCTGCGGGCGCGCGTGGGGTGGAGCTACTCTTCACTGACGCACTCGCAGACACAGACGAACTCGTTCGACTACGCCGCGGGCCTGGAGCTGGGCACCATCACCGACTTCAAGGTGCTCAAGCTGAGCTTCGGCGTCGAAGGGCGCCGGACGAGCGGAACCGTCGCGGCCACGGTGGACACCAACTTCACCGACGGCAAGATCGGCGTCGACGTGCCGCTCTCCGACGGTTCGAAGCTGGGGGTGGTGCTCTCTATTCCCTTCAACGGCAATCACGTCACCACGCTGGGCCTCTCGGG
>DATBAA010000862.1:0-8274 GCA_036271755.1 Myxococcales bacterium
AGGGCGCTCGTCATCAGGCCCCATCGAATAACCGACACCCGGCCTGGGCGCGAGTGGGCAGAACGTCGGACCACGACAACTGCCGGAGCTTGCGTTCGCGAGCCGACAGATCAGCCAGCTACCAGTGGCGTAACACGGTGACCGCGCCCAGGCAGGCGGTGCCGAGGCCGATGAGGGCCTGGAGTCCGTTGTTGGCCGCGGCGATGAAGCGAGCCGAGAGCGCCAGGGGCACTGAAATGGCGGCGGAGAGCGCGGCCATGCCGGCCATGGAGCCGACGCCGAAGACGAAGATATAGGCGAGGCCGCGCACCGGGGCTCGCACCTGCGTCATCGCCAGGAGCAGCAGCGCGGCCGAGCCGGCCAGGCCGTGCATCAAGCCCACCGCCAGGGTGCGCCAGCGGAAGCCGTGCCGGTGCGCGTGGCCCGGCTCGTGTTGGTGGCTGTGCAGGTGGACGTGCGGCGCGCCGTCATGGTCGTGGACGTGCGCGTGGATGCGGCTCTTCCACAGCTTCCAGAGGACCTGGCCCAGACCCCAGGTGAGCCCGTGCTTGACGATGTCGGCGGGCCGGCTGTGCCGCGAAGCGATGGTGGCGACCGCGGCCAGATGGTCCGCCTCCATGGCGTGCGCGAGGCCGATGGTGAAGCCCAGGGCGAGGATCGCGATCATGCCTTGGCTCGCTCCTCGCGGATCCAGCGATACCAGTTGCCCAGGCCCTCGCCGGTGCGCGCGGAGACTTGAATGGCGACGATGCCCGGATTGACCCGCGCGGCATTCTCAATCAACCGCGCGACGTCGAATTCGAGGTGAGGAAGCAGGTCGATCTTGTTCACCAGCATCAGCCGGGCGGCGCGGAACATATGCGGATACTTGAGCGGCTTGTCCTCGCCTTCGGTGACGGAGATGACCACCACCTTCGCGCGCTCTCCCAAATCAAACAAAGACGGGCAGACCAGGTTGCCGACGTTCTCGATCATGACGACGCCGCCGGCCTTCGGCTGCAGCTCGCGCAGGCCCTTCTCCACCATCTCGGCGTCGAGGTGGCAGCCGGTGCCGGTGTTGACCTGAACGGCCGGCGCGCCGGCTTTGCGGATGCGGTCCGCGTCGTTGCTGGTCTCTTGATCGCCCTCGATGACGGAGAGCGATAGCTCGCCGTTGAGCTCGCGGATGGTGCGCTCGAGCAGCGCCGTCTTGCCCGAGCCGGGAGAGCTGACGAGGTTCAAGGCGAGGATCTCACGGCCTGCGAACCAGGCGCGATTGCGGCCGGCCAGCGCGTCGTTTTTGGCGAGAACTCGGGCTTCCAGGCTGACGGTGACTGGCTCGTGATGACGATGCTCATGCCCAGCACCGTGCGAATGCCCGTCGTCGCCGTGCGAGTGAGAATGCGGGTGCCCATGCTGATGCTCATGCGAGTGACCATGCTCATGAGAGTGCGCGTGGCCGGGGCTGGTTTCAGGAATCGGCGAACATCCGCAGGTCGCGCACATCAGGCAGCCTCCTCGAGCTCCATCGATTTGATCTGCAGCTCTTCGCCCGACAGCCGCTCGAGGTCACGGCCGCCGCACGGACAAGCGGTGAACAGCGTCGGCGTCGCCAGCTCGGCCTGGCATTTGCGGCAGCGGCCGCGGCCTTCCAGCTCGCGGATCACCAGCCGCGCGCCCTCGAGCGGCGTCCCCTTCGAGACCTCGTCGAAGCAGAACGCCACCGCCTGCGCCAGTACCCCAGAGAGCCGCCCGAGATCGAGATTCACCTTCAGCACGCGCCGGCCCTGCGCGGCCTCCGCGACGACGGCGACGATGTTGCGCGTGATCCCGAGCTCGTGCATCAGCAGATCCGGGGCAGCTGCTCGCCCACCAGCATGTCGACGATGCGCGTGCCGCCGAAGACCGTCTGCATGGTCACGCGGCCTTTCTCTCCCTCGAAGACCTCGCCGATGATCGCCGCGTCCCTTCCGTATTGGTGGGCGCGCATCGCGGCCAGCGCGGCCTGGGCCTCCGCGGCCGGCACGATGGCTACCAGCTTTCCCTCGTTGGCGAGATAAAGCGGGTCGAGCCCGAGGATCTCGCAGAAGCCCTTCACCTCGGCCCGCAGCGGCGTCGCCGCTTCGTCGATGGAGATGGCCACCTGCGAAGCCGCCGCCATCTCGTTCAAGACCGTCGCGATGCCGCCGCGAGTCGCATCGCGCAGCGCGCGCGTCCCCGGCGCGGCGGCCAGGACGGCTTCGATGAGCCCGTGCAGCGGCGCGCAGTCGCTCTCGATGGGGCTCTCCAGCTGCATGTCGCCGCGCGCGCCGAGAATGGCCGCGCCGTGATCTCCCAGCAATCCGTTGACCAACACCTTGTCGCCCGGACGCGCGCGCGACGCTCCCAGCTCGCGGCCCGCGCGGATGACGCCGACGCCGCTGGTGCAGAGAAAGAGCTTGTCGCAGGCGCCGCGCGGGACGACCTTGGTGTCGCCGGTGACGATCGACACCCCGGCCAGCCTGGCGGCGGCGCCCATCGACTGCGCGACCCGCCGCAAGAGGTCGACCGAAAGACCCTCCTCGAGAATGGCCGCGCAGGAGAGGTAGAGCGGCACCGCGCCGCCGACCGCGAGATCGTTGACGGTGCCGAAGACCGCCAGCTTGCCGATGTCTCCGCCGGGGAAGAACAACGGATCGACGACGTACGAATCGGTGGTGAACGCCAGCCGGTCGCCCAACAGCGCCAGCTCGCGCATTCCGAAGCGCGCCTGGTCTTCCAACGGCCGCAAGAGAGGGTTGTCGAACGCCTCGACGAAGACGTCATGGATCAAGTCCTTCATCGCCTTGCCGCCGCCGCCGTGGGCCAGCGTCACGGTCGGCACGCGGGTCACAGCGCCGCCCGCACGTTCAACTTGATGCCGCCGCCATATTGGTAATACGCGGCGCACGCGCCTTCGCTGGAGACCATCAAAGCGCCCAGCGGCGTCTCGGGCGTGCAGGATTTGCCGAACACCTTGCACTGCGCGGGGCGAATCAAGCCCTTCAAGACCTCGCCGCATTGGCAGGCCTTCGGGTCTTCGATGCGCACGCCCGGCAGCGCATACTTCGCCTCGGCATCATGCTGGGCATACTTGCTGCGAATCTTTACCCCTGACTTGTTGATCGACCCCAGGCCACGCCACTCGAAGTGCTCGCGCAGCTCATACACTTCGCCGACGGCCGTCAGCGCCTGCGCATTGCCGCTGTCGGCCACCACCCGGGCATATTGATTCTCGATCTCACAGCGGCCTTCTGCGATCTGCCGCAGCACCATCCAGAGCGATTGCAAGATGTCCAATGGTTCAAACCCGGCAACGACCATTGGCATTTTATAAAAGCTGGCGATGAACTCATAAGGGTCGAGGCCGATGACCATCGAGACGTGGCCCGGACCGAGGAAGCCGTCCAGGTGCATCTCCTGGCTGTCCAGGATGGCCTTCATGGTGGGGACGATGGTGATGTGATTGCAGAAGATCGAGAAGTTCTGAATGCCCTCGGCGTGCGCCTGCAGGATGGTCAGCGCCGTGGAAGGCATGGTGGTTTCGAAGCCGAGGCCGAAGAAGACCACCTCGCGGTCCGGGTTCTTGCGCGCGATGCCGAGCGCGTCCATGGGCGAATAGACCATGCGCACGTCGGCGCCATCGGCCTTGGCCTGCAGCAGGTTCTTTTTCGATCCCGGCACGCGCATGGCGTCGCCGAAGGTGGTGAAGATCATTCCCGGGCGATTGGCAATGGCCACGCAGTCGTCCACGCGGCCCATCGGCAGCACGCAGACGGGGCAGCCCGGGCCGTGCACCAATTCAATCTCTTTCGGCAGCATTCCTTCGAGGCCATAGCGAAAGATCGAGTGGGTGTGTCCCCCGCAAACCTCCATGATCTGCAGCGGCCGGCCGATTCGCGCCACGAGCTGTTCGATCTCCGCGACGAGGCTCAAGGCCTTGGCGCGATCGCGAAACTCATCGACGTATTTCATGACGGCAAGCTCCCGCGCATGGCTTCGAGCTCCGCTTGCGCCTCGCCGAGCTCCCGCAAGATTTGCAGTGTCAACGCAGCCTCCTTCTCGTCGATGCGGCTCATGGCGAAGCCGACGTGGATGAGCACCCAGTCGCCCACGCAGCTGGCCACCGGATGCGCTTCATCCACCACGCAGGCGATGTTGACCTGGCGCCGGACTCCGCTCACGTCCACCGTGGCCAGCTTCTTCGCGGCATCGTCGATCTGCACGATGCGGCCGGGGATGCCTAGGCACATGTGGTTGCTCCTTTGATGGCCAACGCGGAGGCGATGGCGGCTTGTCCGAGCGAGAGACCGCCGTCGCCGGCGGGGACCTGCGATTGCGAGAGCACCTGGAAGCCGTCGAGGCGCCGGCTGACCTCTTCGAAGAGCACGCGGTTCTGGAAGCAGCCGCCCGAGAGCACGACGGTGTCGAAGCGCTGCTCGTCGCCCGCGAGCTTCACCACCAGCTTTGCAATCACCTTCGCCAGCCCGCGATGGAACCGCGCCGCGATCACTCCCGGCGAGGTCTTCAAGATCAGATCGCCCAGGAGCGCGTTCCACATGCCCAGCGGCTCGATATAAGGCAATCGCGAATCCTTCAGCCGCGGAACGGTAAATGGATATGCCAGCTCCAGCGGGTCGCGCTCGACGGCGGCCTCCAAGCGGCTCGCTGCATCGCCTTCGTAGGCCTGCTTCTCGCGGCAGAGATCCAATGCCGCGGCCACCGCCTCGAAGAGCCGCCCGCACGACGAAGCCTTCGGCGAGTTGATGCTGTTGCGCAGCATCTGATCGAGCATGGTTCGCGGCTTCGCGGCCAGGGCCCGCACCACCTCCAGCTCTTCGAAGTTCAGGGTCAACTCGGACCAGCCAAGCTCGGCCATCAGGTGCGCGTAGAGGTTGCGCCAGGGCTCGTGTCCGGCCTGATCTCCGCCCGGCAGCGCCACCGGCTTGAAGGTGGCCACGCGCTCGAAGCCGCGATAGTCGGCCAGCAAGAACTCTCCGCCCCACAGCTCGCCGGCTTCTCCCATGCCCAGGCCGTCGAGCACCACGCCCAGCACGCGCGGCCCGTCCAGCGGCCAGCCGTTCTCCGCCAGGCAGGAGGCGAGGTGCGCGTGGTGGTGCTGCACGCGAACGAGCGGGGTGCCGTCGCTCTTCGATCGCTGCTCGGCGACGCGCGTGGAAAAGTAGTCTGGGTGCTTGTCCGCGGCCAGCGTCAAAGGCTGGTGGTCGAAGAGCCTGGCGAAGAGCGAGAGGTTCTTGCGGTAGTCGTCGAAGGTGCGCGCCTCCTGCAGATCTCCCTGGTGCTGCGAGAGATAGGCGTTGCCGTCGCGAGTCAGGCAGAACGTCGACTTCAAGTGCGCGCCAAACGCCAGCACCGGCGGCGCCTTCTCGAAGCCGGGCGGCAGGCGGATGGGCGCCGGCGCATATCCGCGGGCCCGCCGCAGCAGCCGCATCTTGCCGCCCGACAAGCGCAGCACCGAATCGTCGACGCGATTGGCGATGGGCCGGTCGTGCAGCAGCGCGTGGCTGGCAATGCCCGAGAGACGCTTGCACGCGTCGTCATCATCGGTCGCTTGCGGTTCTTCCGAGAGGTTGCCGCTGGTCATCACCAGCGGCCGCTCCAGCCGGCGCATCACCAGCGCGTGCAGCGGCGTGGTGGGCAGCATGAAGCCCAGCGTATGCAGGCCCGGGGCGATTGAATCGGGCAATTGATTGGGTCCGTTGGCTTCCAAAAGCACGATGGGCGCCTGTGTGCTCTGCAATGCCTTCACCTCGGCCGCGCCGACGGTGCAGAAGCGGCGGATCACCTCGAGGTCGCGGGCCATCAGCGCAAACGGCTTCGCGTCGCGTTTCTTCAGCGCACGCAGCCGCGCGACGGTCTTGTGATTGGTTGCGTCGCAGGCCAGGTGAAAGCCGCCCAGACCTTTGATGGCGACGATCTCGCCCTTCTGGATGAGCGAGCCCGCGGCGTCGACGTCGTCGAGCATGGAGTGCTGCTCGAAGCTGAAGACCTTCCCGTCGAGCCGCACCAGCCGCGCCCTGGGGCCGCAGCGGTGGCAGGCGGTGGTCTCGGCGTGGAAGCGGCGGTCCGCCGGGTTGCGGTATTCGGCGTCGCACTCATTGCAGAGCGCGAAGCCCGCCAGCGTGGTCTGCGCGCGGTCGTAGGGAACGCCGGTGACGATGGTGAGCCGCGGCCCGCAGTGCGTGCAAGTGGTGAACGGGTAGCGAAAGCGCCGCGAGAAGGGGTCGAAGATCTCCTCCGCGCAGGCGCCGCACATGGCGGCGTCCGGCGAGATCCCGGTGCGAGCCGGGCCCTGCTTGCTCTCGACGATGTGGAACTGCTCGGGAAGGTGGCCACTCCAGGCGTGCGCCTCCAGCGACTCGATGTGGGCCAGCGGCGGCGGCTCGCGCTCCAGCCGGGCCATCAATAGATCCAGCGCCGCCCGCTCGCCGCGCACGCGGATGATCACGCCCTGCGCGTCGTTGTGGACTTCGCCCGCCAGGTCGAGATCGCGCGCGAAGCGCCACACCGTGGGCCGGAAGCCGACGCCCTGCACGCGCCCGCGGACGCGGATCTCCAGCGACTCGGTGCTCATGGCGCCATCTCCCAGAGCAGCACGCGGTTGTTGCCAGAGTCCGCGATCACCAGCGTTGAGCCGCAAGCCGAGACGGCGTAGGGCCAGCAGAGGCTGTCGCTCCGGGCGAAGCCCCAGCGGTTGTCGCCCTTGTCGCCGAAGCTCGTCTGGCCGCAGAGGCGCGTCGCGGCGGCATTGGCCGACAGCTTCTCGAAGCCCAACAAGCGCGAGTTCGCGGTGTCGGCCACCACCAGCCGCTGCTGCAACAGCGCGAGGCCGTACGGCATGCTCAAGGTCGTTGAGGTGGGCAGATAGGAAGCCTGGTTGTGATCCACCGAGACGAGATCGCGCTGGCCCAGCACGAAGTCGCAGGGCGCGCCGTTCTCCGTGGGCAGCTTGCGCCACACCATCACGCGGTTGTCGCCCGCGTCGGCGACGAGAAACGCTCCGTCGACGAACGCCATTCCGTGCGGCCAGCGCATGCCGGCCGGGCCCGCGGGCCCCGAGGCGTTGTCGTCGCGGGTGGTGAAGTCTTTCTCGCCCAAGACGAGATCCGCAGCGGCGCCGTCGCGCTCCGGCAGTTGATCGAAGACGAGGACGCGGCGGTTGCCGGTGTCGGCGATGAAGAGCCGTCCCTGGTGGAGCGCGACGCCGTAGCACCAGTTGAGCGTGTCCGCCCGGGGCGCGCGCCGGCCGCGATTCGCCAGGCCCGCCGCGCGATCGATCTGCCCCAGCACCACGTCGGGCGGCTGGTGCGAGTGCTGGAGGCCGTCGTGCCAGAGCAGCACGCGGTGGTTCCAGGCGTCGGCCACCGCCACCACGCCGTTCTCGCAGGCGATGCCGGTGGGCACGTTCAGCGTCGCGCCGCTCACCGCGCCGCGGGCGTTGCGGCCTTCGCTGGCGAAGTCGGGCTGGCCGAAGATCAGATCGGCCTCGCAAGCTTCCGAGGGCGCGCGCCTCCAAACGAGCAGCCGGTGGTGGCCGGTGTCGCAGACAAACAAGGGCCCGTCCGCGCCGGAAAGGCAGGCCCCGCGCGGTCCAAAGAGAGCTCCGGCCGAGGGCACGATCGACTGCGCGAGGCCATCTGCAGCCGGTGCGCCTCCGAGGATCACCCGCGCGCCGGCAGGGTCTAGAAGCGGCGGCGCCGGCAGCAAGGTCTCTTGCAGCGGCCGGGCCAGCGAGACGCGCGTCATTTGGAGAGCCTCACTTCGACGTTCTGGCCTTCGACGCGCACCTGGTGCGGCTGCAATTGCACCGCGGGCGCGGTCAGGCATTCGCCGCTCGACAAGTCGTACTGGAAGCCGTGGTGCGGGCACTCGAGGATGCCGTCCTTCACCTCGCCGCCGTCGAGCGTCAGCCCCAGGTGCGCGCAGGCGTTCTTGAAGCAGGTGACCTGCTCTCCGCGCCGCGCCAGCAAAAGCTTTTCTCCTTCGAGCACCAAGGCGGTCGCGCCTTCGGCCAACTCCGCGAAGCGGGCCGCGAAGCGCCACACGCCCAGCGCCGCGAAGGGGCTGACGGGCGCCTGTCCATGCGAAGCCGCTCCTTTCGCCTGCACGACTTGGGTGATCTCCGGGCAGGCCTCTTCGATGGACTTCTTCACGCCCTCGTGGAAGGTGACCATCGAAGCGGGGCAGCCGTCGCAGGCGCCGGTGAAGCGCACGTGCACTTGCGGCGGCTCGATCTTGATCAAGTCCACGTCGCCG
>DATBAA010000863.1:0-4695 GCA_036271755.1 Myxococcales bacterium
ACGCCCGGGTCGCCGATGAGCACGGGGTTGTTCTTGGTGCGCCTCGACAGCACCTGGATGACGCGGCGGATCTCTTCATCGCGGCCGATGACCGGGTCGAGCTTGCCCTTGCGGGCACGCTCGGTGAGGTCGATGGCGTACTTCTCCAGCGCCTGGTACTGCGATTCGGGGTCGTTGCCGGTGACGCGCGAAGAGCCGCGCACGGCCGTCAGCGCCTGCGCGATGCGATCGCGCGTGGCGCCCACGCTCTTCAAGACCTCTGCCGCGGCGCCGCGCTTTTCGGTGCTGAGCGCGAGCAGCAGGTGCTCGGTCGAGGTGTACTCGTCCTTGAGCCTGGTCGCCTCCTCTTCGGCCTGGTCCAGCACCTTCAAGGTGCGCTGGGCCAGGTTGCCGCCCTCGCCGCCGTGGACCTGCGGAACCTTGTTCAAGGCGTCGTCGAGGCGCTGCTGCACGAGCGAGAGCTCGGCGCCGACGCGCTGGAGCAGCGGCGGCACGAGGCCGTCCTTCTGCGCGAGGAGCGCCGCGAGCAGGTGCTCGGGCAAGATCTCCTGCTGGTCGCGCTTGCGGGCGATGCTGGTCGCCTCCTGCAAAGCCTCCTGCGCCTTGACCGTGAATTTATCGATTTTCATGCCGCCCAACCTAAGACAGGAAAAGGGCTTGGCAAGCGTCCTGCAGGCTGTAGGTTGCGCGCTGCATGACGGCAAAGGAGCTGCTCAAGGAAGGGCGCAGGCGCGAGGCGGAGGAGCAGTTCCTCCGCGACATCGACGCCGCTGCGGTGCTGGACAAGCCGCGCGTGGCCGAGGCCGCGGCCACCATCGCGTTCAAGGCCGGCGAGGCGCAGCTGGCGGTGCGGCTCTACCGGCGCGCCGAGGAGCTGTCGCCGCGCGATCCGGAGCTGCCGCACTCGCGCGGGCTGGCGCACTTGGAGGTGGGCGAGGTCGGGCTTGCGCAGCAGGCGCAAGCGGCCGCCATCGCCTTGGATCCGGACCACGTCGGCGCGCGCGCGCAACTGGCGGCGGCGCTGGAGGCCATGGGAGACGACGCGGGCGCGGCGCATGCGCTGAGCGAGCTCTTGAAGCGGCTGGGTCCGCAGCCGGCGCTCTCGGCGCGGCTCATCGGCTTGCAGGACGCTGCCCGCAACGCGGCGGCGCGAAGGCTCTTGGGGCGGCCGGTCTCGTCGGTGGCGGCGAGTCCGCTGGTGGGCACCGCGTTCGCGCGGACGCTGCACGATCCGTCGCTCTTTCGCGCTCCGTTCGGCGAGCTGAGAGCGCGAGAGAACCGCCTGGAGCTGATGTTCGACTCGCTCGATTCCTCGATGGCCCGCAGCGATCTCTCTTATGGCGGCAGCACCGTAGAAGAGGACGGCCGCCGCGTGCCGCTCGACGAGTTCTCCGCCGCCGCCATCGTCTTCCTCTCCGAGGCGCTGGGCATCGGCACGGTGCGGGCGCGACGCATGCTCACCTTCCTGCTCACGCCAGAGTGCGGACTGACCGTGCAGCGCTTCGCAGGCGCGCGCGTGGGCTGGGTGGTCGAGGGAGACAACGGCACCCGCAAGTACGGCCTCTTCGCCGAGCCCGCCTGAGCCTATTTCTTGCCGGGAGCGGGGGTCTTCTTCGAGACCTGGACGAAGAGCATGCGCAGGTCGAAGAGCATGCCCTCGAGGAACTTGCGCTCCTCGTCGGTCAGGTTGCCGCGGGTCTTCTCCTGCACCACCGAGAGCAGGTCGATGCTCTGCTGGGCCAGGCCGAAATCCGCCGCGGCTTTCTCACCGGTGGTCGGGTCGGGCGCCTCGCCCAGGTTGATGAGGGCGCTCGAGCCCAGCGAGAGCACGAGGGCGTTGAAGTCGAGGACCGGCGATGCTTTATCGGAAGCCATTGATCACCCCAGAACGATGGTGAACTCTATCAGCCGCAGCCCGCGTTGGATCAGGATCACGGCCTGCCCGCTCTTGCGCGCCTGCGAGAGCGCCTTGTGGAAGTCCCTCAGGCTCTCCACCTCGGTGCTGTTGACCGCGAGCAACAGATCGCCCTTGCGCAGGCCGGCGCGTCCGGCGGAGGAGGTGCGCGAGATCTCGCCCACCTGCAGGATGGGGTGCTTGTAGCCGGCGTCCTGCACGTCCTTCAACGGAAGGACGGTGAGCGTGATGCCGGTGCGCGCCTCGAAGATGGACTGCGCGCGCTCGGTGGTGAGCGCGACCGCGGCCAGCGTGGCCTCGCGCTTCTGGCCGCCGCGCATGAAGCTCAAGCCGACGCCGGTGCCCAGCGGAATGTCGTTGAGCAAGAAGCGCAGCTCGTCGGCGTCGCGCACCGGCGAGCCCTCCACCTTGACGATGGCGTCGCCGCGCTTGAGGCCCGCCTTGTCGGCCGGAGAGCCGTCGTCGATGGCGCTGACCACCGCGCCCGACTTCGCGCCCAGGGCCTTGGCGGCGTCGGGGTCGAGGCTCTCGCTCTCGAAGCCCCACCAGGCATCGGCCAGCGCGCCGGACTTCTGCAGCTCGCGGGCGACCCGCAGCGCGCGATCGATGGGGATGGCGAAGCCGATGCCCTGGCCGCCGGCGAGCACGGCCGAGCAGACGCCGATGACCGAGCCCTCCGCGTTGATGAGCGGCCCGCCGGAGTTGCCGGGGTTGATGGAGGCGTCGGTCTGGATGAAGTCGTAGTAGCTGCGGCCTTCGGCCTGGACCATGCGGTGCAGCGCCGAGACCACGCCCGCGCTGACGCTCTGGTTCAAGCCGAACGGGTTGCCGATGGCGATGGCCGGCTCGCCCAGCAGCAAGTCGGACGAGGTGCCCAATGAGGCGGCGGGGAACTTCTTGTCCGACTGGATCTTGAGCACCGCCAGGTCGCCGCCCGCGTCGGTGCCGACCACTTTGGCGGTGTAGTCGGAGCCGTCGTCGAAGCTGACGCGGATGCGCGTGCCGTTGGAGACCACGTGGTAGTTGGTCAGCACGTAGCCGCGCTCGTCGAAGACGAAGCCCGAGCCCAGGCTGGTGCTCACCTCGTCGCGCCGCTGCAAGCCGAAGAAGCCCGACCAGGCGTCGTTGACGGCAGCCCCTTTGATGACCTGCTGGGCGTTGATGTTGACGACCGCTGCCCGCGCGCGCTCGACTGCCGCGACCACGGGCGTGCGCCGGGCGGGCCCCGGCGCTGCTGCCAAGAGGCCCGCGACCGTTGTGATGACCAGCGCGAGCACTGGCTAGCGGGTCGGGCCCAGCTCGCCGCCGGAGGCAAATTCGGTCTCGACCGAGCCGGCGCTGGCCGACAGGTCCTCGAGCTGCTTGAGGTACCGGGCGTACTCCTTGTCGTCGATGGCGCCGCGCTTCAGGTACCGCTCGATGGTGCGGCGGTCCACGTAGCGCAGGGAAACTTCGTCCTTCTTTTCCGGCTTGTCAGCCACTTCCAACTCCTTGAAATGGGGCGTGGGCTCCTAGCACAAATCTGGGATATCGTACAGGGCTCATGCCCCTACCGCACGGGATTTACGCGATCGTCGATGCGGCAGCGCGTCACGAACCTCTGGAACTGGTCGAGGCGTTCGTGCAGGGTGGGGCGGTGGTGGTGCAGCTGCGGCTCAAGAACGAAGGCGCGGGCGAGCTCCTGCGAATCGCGCGCGCGGCCCGGCAACTCTGCGCCGGCAAGGCGCTCTTGCTGGTGAACGACCGCCCGGACGTGGCGAAGCTGGCCAACGCCGACGGCGTCCACCTGGGCCAGGACGATCTGCCGTTGGCGGAGGCCCGGGCGCTGCTGGGACCCAAGGCCATCATCGGCCTCTCCACCCATTCGGACGCCGAGATTCTCGGCGCGCAGGCCGCCGACTACATCGGCTTCGGCCCCATCTTCGCTACCCGCAGCAAGCCTGGCGCCGTCCTTCCGCCGCCGCACGGCCTCGAGGGTCTGCGCCGCGCCGTCCAGCTCTCGAAGATCCCCGTCGTTGCCATCGGCGGCCTCACCGCCGCCAACGCCGCCGAGGTCGCCGCGACAGGTGTCCGCTGCCTCGCCGCCATCGCAGAGCTGTGCGGCGCGCCCGACCCGGCCGAAGCCGTCCGAGCCATGCGTGCGGCCGGAGCCTTTTCGTGAGGCCCGTCATCGGCATCACCCCCGACGTCGGCGAGACCTCTGCGCGGGCCGGCCGCCCGTCGCTGCCGCTCTACACCTTGAAGCAAGCCTACGCCGACGCCGTGCTTGCGGCCGGCGGCCTGCCCATCGTGCTGCCCTACAGCGAGGACCCGACCGCTCCGCGCGAGGCGGTCGAGCTCTGCGACGGGCTGGTCCTGACCGGCGGCGCCTTCGACATTCCGCCCGAGATGTACGGAGCCCGCCCGGGCGACAGGCTGGGCCCGATGAAGCGGGGCCGCACCGCCTACGAGCAGCGCGTGCTGCGGGCCGCGCTGGACGCGGACCTGCCTATTTTGGGCATCTGCGGCGGCATGCAGCTGCTCGCGGTGGAGGCGGGCGGGACGCTCTTCCAGGACATCGGCGACGAGATCCCGGGCGCCTTCGATCACGAGCAGAAGCTGGACCCGCGCGAGCCAGGACACCCGATCAAGATCCTCGAAGGAACCGCGCTGGAGGCCATCGTCGGCGTGCGCGACCTGCAAGTGAACTCGACGCACCACCAGGCGGTGAACAGCGCGGGGCGGGCGCGGGTCAGCGCCGTCTCGCCCGACCTGGTGATCGAGGCCATCGAGCTGCCCGA
>DATBAA010000864.1:0-14101 GCA_036271755.1 Myxococcales bacterium
TTGAAGAATGTTGCCGACCAGGAAGGCCCAGTCGGTGGTGTTCTGGTCGAAGTTGCCGAGGATCTCGAGGTCGCTGTGCGTGATGAGGCCGCCGTCGGGCAGCTGGCCCACGGGCGGGCCGTCGACCGTCACATTGCGGATGCGGAACTGCGAATTGACCGCGACTTCAACCTGGCTGGTCAGGCTGACGAAGCCGCCGTCGGCCGGCGGGAGCAGCGTGATGGTGATGGGCGCGCCACAAGCGCCGTTCAGGCAGGCCTGGCCGGCCGCGCAGGCCGTGCCGCAGGCGCCGCAGTTGGCCGCGTCGTGCTGCGTGTCGGTGCAGACGTTGTTGCACTGGGCTATGGGGCAGGGCGCGCAGCGGCTGTCGCCGCACACTTCGGTCGAGCCGCAGGCGGTGCCGCAGCCGCCGCAGTTGGCGCGGTCGGTGTCCAGGGTGGCGCAGGTCAGCGCCTGGCCGGCGTCGGCGCCGCCGCAAGTGATCTGGCCGGCGGCGCAGGCCACCTGGCACTGGCCCAGGTTGCAGGCCACCGTGCCTCCCGTGGGCGCCGCGCAGACGTTGCCGCAGCCGCCGCAGTTGTTCACGTCTGTGATGGGGCTGACGCAGGTGGTTCCGCAGGCGATCTGCCCGGTGGCGCAGGCGATGGGCTCTGACCCGGTGGTGCTGCAGGCGGCAGACAGACAGGCGACTGCCAGGGCGACCGCGACTCGCTGGAACAGGTTCATGGGTGGCTAGCTCCCCTCGAAGCGCGGGACTCTAGTCTGTAGCGGCGCGTTGCTCAACCGCCTTCCGGGCAGGCGAGGGGTTTCGCTTTTGCCCGGGCGAACCAATGTTGCGCGCGGAGGTTCGTTTGAAATCGTTCGCTCTCGCACTTTTGCTCTGCCTGGCGGCGCGCGCCGACGCACCGGAAGCCTCGAGCTCCGACAGCGCGGCGCTGCTCCAGGACCTCAACCAGACCATCACCTGGTACCGGCGCATCGCCGCGCAGTCGACGCTGGCCAGCGAGCCGTCGGACGTCCTCTACCTGGACGACAACCTCCAGATCGCGCGCCAGGTGCTCGCGCTCGAGTTCGAGTTCGCCCGCGCCGACGCGGCCTTGCTGACCGCGCAGGCCGACCCGGCGAAGGGCGCGGAAGCCTCCAAGACCAGCAACCTGACCAAGGCCGCCGCGGACGCCGACGCGAAGCTTTCGAAGCAGCAGGCGGTGGTGGCGGCGCTGGACAAGGCCACCGACGAAGCCAAGACCGCCAAGGCCAGACGCATCGCCGAACAGCAGCTGGCGGCGGAGCGCAGCGATCTGGGCCTCATGCAGGCGCGCGCGCAGACGCTGAAGAGCCTCAGCGACTTCGTGGCCCAGTCGGGCAACAGCGGAGACCTGCTCGGGCAGATCGCGGAGCTGGAGCGCAGCGTACCCGAAGCGCGGGCGCAGAGCGCGCAGCCGGGCGGCCAGCCAGCAGCGGCGCAGCAGAACGCGGCCGCCGCGGCGGTGGCGAAGAAGACGCAGCCCAACGGCGTCGTCGAGCTCCTGGGCGATCTCTTCTCGATGAGCCGCAAGCTGCGCGAGGTGCGCGAAGCCACCGACGCGACCACCCAGCTGCGCGCCCGCGCCGACAAGCTGCGCGCGCCTCTCCTCGCCCAGCTCAAGACGCAGCTGGCCGACGCCGACAAGCTCGCCGCCGAGCCCGACACCACCAACGCCGCCGCGCTGGCCGACCACAAGAAGCGGCTCGACGCCTCGACCGCGGCCTTCAAGAAGCAGGCGGCGGCGCTGGTGCCGCTGAGCAAGATGGGCGTGCTGCTCGACGCCACGAAGGCCAACCTGGGCGAGTGGAAGGCGGCGATCGACAGCGAGTACAACGTGCAGCTGAGCAAGCTGCTCCTGCGCGCCGGGCTCTTGCTGGCCGCGCTCCTGGTGCTCTTCGCCGGCTCGGAGCTCTGGCGGCGGGCGACCTTCAAGTACGTGCGCGATCAGCGGCGGCGGCAGCAGTCGCTGCTGGTGCGGCGCATCGTCGTCACCGCGGCGGTGGCCATCACCGTCATCTTCTCGCTGGTGTCTGAATTGGGGTCGCTCGCGACCTTCGCGGGGTTCATCACCGCCGGCCTCGCGGTCGCCCTGCAGAACGTCATCCTCTCGGTGGCGGCTTATTTCTTTCTCATCGGCAAATATGGAGTCCGCGCCGGAGATCGCGTGCAGATCGGCGGCGTCACCGGCGACGTCTTGGACATTGGCCTCGTCCGCATGCACCTGATGGAGCTGCGCGAAGGCGGCCTGCCCACCGGCCGCGTCGTCGTCTTCTCCAATTCGACGGTCTTCGGCAGCAACAACTTCTTCAAGCAGCTGCCCGGCTCGGAGTTCACCTGGCACGAGGTGAAGCTGACCCTGGCCGGCGGCACCGACTATCGAAAGGCCGAACAGCGCCTGATGGCAGCGGTGAACAAGATATTCGAGGGCTACAAAGACACGGTCGATCGCCAGCACGCGGCCGTCTCCACCAACCTGAACCTCGCGCAGGAAGAGGCGCGGCCGCAGAGCCGCCTGCGGCTGACCGAGGCGGGCATGGAGATGATCATCCGCTATCCCGTGCCGCTGGCGCGAGCCGCCACGGTCGACGACAAGATCTCACGCGCGTTGCTGGATGCGGTGGAAGAGGCTCCCGACTTGAAGCTCTCCAGCGCTGCCAAGCCAACCATCGCGGCGCCGGAAGATCCCGCGAAGAGCTCCTGACTCACTCTCATTCTGAACATTCGGCTTAGGTTTATGGAACTTTCCAGCCATTGCGGTCAGGCGCGCCGTCCTCTGGTCGACGGATGTGATTGTTGACATGGATTGCCCGCGAATTTCGCATAGGTTGCCAAGCCCAGTGGACGCGATCCGCGCGTCTGCATCTGAAAGGATCTGCAATGAAAGCGAATTTCGCGTCGTCCCTTCTGCTTGCGGTCAGTCTCGTCGCCGCGGTTCCGGCGCGTGCGGAGGTTGGCCTGGCCAATACCGTGCCGAGCTCGGTGGCTGCGCCGACCTCCAATAGTCCGAACCTCCAGGACGTCAACACCGCGCCGGTGTCGACCAACGGAGCCAACCCGCGCCGCACCGGGCGGTTCGGCTGGGCTACCGTCGGCATCTACGACTTCGGCATCTCGGTCGACGTTCCCAACGGGGCCGGCGGAACCTTCTCGGTGGGCGGCAGCAGCGCCTACTTCGGCGTCAGCGTCGGCGCCGCGCTGGACGTCGTCCAGCTGATCCCCGATCTGCAGCTGTCGATCTTCGGCAACGCGGCCATCGCCATCGGCAGCGACCTCGTCTTTCCGCTCACCGCCGGCGCGGCCGTGCACTACGACGCACTGCCGGTCATGCTCTTCGGCGGCCTGGGCTTCAGCGTTGTGCCCAACACCGCCTCCGGCGCGGACACGGGAGTGGGTTTGGCCATCTTCCTGATGGCGTCCTATCCGGTGCCGCAGATCATGCCGAACCTGTCGTTCCTGGGTCAGTTCCAGTATCACTTTCTCAGCAACAGCGAGCACCTGCTGGTCTTCGACGTGGGCGCGTCGATCGGCTTCTAGCTTCTAGCCTCGGCCATTTGAAATAGCGCGCGGCGGCGGGCGTACCGGGCCTTCATGTTCATCCTCATGGCCCTGACCCTTGCCGCCGCAGCCGCTCCGACCAACGTCGACGCCAGGGTAAGGCAGCTGAATGCGCTCCTGCACGAGCAGTGGGAGCACAACCTGAAGGTCAACCCAGAATACGCCTCCATCCTGGGCGACAAGCGCTACAACGATCAGCTCAGCAATCAGTCGCAGAAGGCCATCGACGCGGAGATCGCGTCGGACAAGAGCTTTCTGTCGCGCTTCACCGCCATCGACCCGGCCGGCATGCCCGAGCAGGACGCGCTCAACCGCTCGCTGATGATCAGCCAGCTGAAGATCGGCCTCGAAGGCGTGAAGTTCAAGAATTGGGAGATGCCCGTCTCGCAGTTCGGCGGCATCCACATCAACGCGCCGCAGCTGATCGCGCTGCTTCCGTTCGACACCGTCAAGGATTACGACGACTACATCGCGCGCCTGCGCAAGCTGCCGCGCACGTTCGATCAGACCGTCGCGCAGATGCGCAAAGGCCTGGCCGAGAGCCTGATGCCGCCGCGCATCTTGCTCGAGCAGGTCGTGGGCCAGGCGGCGGGCATCGCGGGGCAGAAGCCGGAAGAGAGCCCGTTCTACCTGGTGCCGGACAAGAAGATGCCCGCGTCGTTCAGCGCCGCCGACAAGGCCAGATTGCGCGCCGCGATGCTGAGCGCCGTCTCGAAGAGCGTGCTGCCGGCCTACGTGAAGTTCACCGCCTTCGTGAAGAACGACTACGCGCCGCACGGCCGCAAGGAGCCCGGCGTCTGGTCGCTGCCCGACGGCGATGCGCGCTACGCCTATGCGGTCAAGCAATCGACCACCACCGAGCTGACGCCCGACCAGATCCACCAGACCGGCCTCGCCGAGGTGGCGCGCGATCGCGCGGCCATGCTGGAGATCGCGCAGAAGCTCGGTTTCAAGGACTTGAAGTCCTTCGAGACGGCGCTGGCCGCGGACCCGAAGCAGCACGGCACCTCGCGGCAGCAGATCGTCGATCTCTACAAGAAGTACATCGACCAGATGCAGGCGAAGCTGCCCGAGCTCTTCGGCCGCCTGCCCAAGGCGTCGGTCGAAGTGATGCCCATCGAAGAGTTCCGCGAGAAGAACGCGTCGGGCGCCGACTATTCGCCGGGTACCCCTGACGGCAAGCGGCCCGGCCACATCAACGTCAACACGGGCGACTTCGAGAAGCGCCTGCTGACCGACGTGGAGACGACCGCGTACCACGAAGGCGTGCCGGGGCATCACATGCAGCTCTCCATCGCGCAGGAGCTGCCCAGCCTGCCGCCGTTCCGCCAGCACGGCTATTACACGGCTTATACCGAAGGCTGGGCGCTCTATTCCGAGCGGCTGGGCCGCGAGGCGGGCTTCTATCAAGACCCGTATAGCTTGTACGGCCACTATACCGACGACCTGCTGCGGGCCATTCGCCTGGTGGTCGATACCGGGTTTCATTCCAAGCATTGGACGCGGCAGCAGGTGGTCGACTACTTCCACGACAACAGCGGCATCGACGAGCCCACCGTGCAGAGCGAGACCGACCGCTACATGGCCTGGCCGGCGCAAGCCCTGGGCTACAAAGTGGGCCAGCTCAAGATCCTCGCCTTGCGCGAGCGGGCGCAGAAAGAGCTGGGCTCGAAGTTCGACATCAAGTCGTTCCACGACGAGGTGCTGAGCGGCGGCGCCCTGCCGCTGGACGTGCTCGACGCGCGCATCGCCTCCTGGACGCAGGCCCAGAAGGGCACGCAGTAGTCAGGCGTCCGGGTTCAACTCTTCCAGCGACTTGCCTTCGGCGTCGACACCGATGATCGCGGCCACCAAAGCGGCCGCGATCATCAAGCCGGCGCCGAAGAGATAGCCGTCCATCACCCGCGCGCGGCTGCCGGTCTGGATGAGCGCGCCGAAGATGGCCGGCGCCGCGAGGCCGCCCGTGGCCGTTCCCACCGCGTAGAAGAGCGCGATGGCCATGCCGCGCAGCTCCACCGGAAAGAGCTCGCTGACGGTCAGATACGCCGAGCTGGCCGCGGCCGAGGCGACGAAGAAGACAGCCGACCAGAGCGCGGTCTGGGTGGTGGCGGTGAGCAGCCCGCGCTCGAAGAGCAGTCCGGTGATGGCGAGGAGAATGCCGGATAAGCCATAGGTTATCGCGATCATCTTTCTTCTGCCGATGCTGTCGAAGAGGTGGCCTAGAACCAAAGGTCCGAGCAGGTTTCCCGCGGCAAACGGCAATAAGTAGAGGCCGACTTTGTCTCCCGGGATTTGATAGAAGCGCGCCAGCACCAATGCATAAGTAAAGAAGATCGCGTTGTAGGCGAAGGCCTGCGCGATCATCAAGGAAAGCCCCAGCGCCGTCCGCTTGCGATGCTTTTGCAAGAGCACGTGCGCGATCTGGCCGAAGCCGACGGAGCCTTTGACGACCAGCGGCCTCGGCGGCGGCGCCGGCGGAAGCTCGACGCTCTCGGCGACGTGGCGCTCGATCTCCTCCACCGAAGCCTGCGCCTCGGGAACGCGGCCGTGCAGCAAGAGCCAGCGCGGGCTCTCGGGCAGGTGCTTGCGGATGATCAAGATGGACCCGCCCAGCAGCGCGCCCAAGCCGAACGCCAGCCTCCAGCCGAAGCGATGCGGGATCAGATCGGCGTCGAGCAGCACCAGCGTCGACGCCGCGCCAATGGCCGTCCCCAGCCAATACGTGCCGTTGATGGCCAGGTCCGCGCGGCCGCGCACGCGGGCGGGAAGCAGCTCGTCGATGGCGGAGTTGATGGCCGCGTACTCGCCGCCAATGCCCGCGCCGGTCAGCGCGCGAAAGAGCGCGAAGGTCCAGAAGTTGAACGAGAGCGCGGTGAGCAGCGTCGCGGTCAGGTAGACCCCCAGCGTCACCAGGAAGAGCTTCTTGCGGCCCAGGCTGTCGGTGAGCCTGCCGAAGATCAAGGCGCCGGCGATGGCTCCGAAGAGGTACGCGCTGGCCGCCGCGCCAATCTCGCGCTCTGACAGGTGCAGCGTGTCGGTCTCGCCCAGGACGCTGGCCACGGCTCCGACCAGCGTCACCTCCAGGCCGTCCAGGACCCAGGTCACCCCCAGCGCGATGACCACCCGCCAATGCCAGCGCGACCAGGGCAGCCGGTCCAGACGGCCGGGCAGGTCGGTTTCAATGCGTGTTCCTGGGACAAGGGGCGTCATCCTACAAAGCTGTACACGGATGTTCTCTCGGCAATTGCCCGCGTTGCGATCTATCCTCCGCCGCATGCGGAAAGCTTCTTTGGTAGCGGCCCTTTTGGCGGTGGCGGCGTGCGGCGGGACCACCGTCGGCGGTGAAGGTTTGAACACCGACGCCGGCACCAACACCGACGGCGGAACCATCACTTCGGTCATTCAATCCTTCAGCGCCGCTTCGGCCTCCATCGCCGCCGGACAGACCGTGCAGCTCACCGCGACGTTCTCCAGCGGCACGGGCATCATCGATCACAACGTCGGCGCGGTGCAGAGCGGGGTGCCGGTGACGGTCACGCCCAGCGAGAACACCACGTACACGCTGATCGTGACCACGTCCGACAGCAAGACCTTCAGCTCGTCGACGACGGTGCTGGTGACCGGCGCGGTCTGCATCGGCAGCACCTTGATGAGCGGTTTGGGCAAGACGAAGGTGATGACCGGCTTCTCCGACGGCGACAATGACACCACAACGCCGGCGGCCGCGAAGTGGGACCTCTCCTATCGCTATCTCTCGGGCGGTTTATTTGCCGGTACTGCGCCTTGCAGCGTCTGCGACGGAAGCTGCAATGCATCGGGACAGTTCTGGTGGGGCTGCTTCGACGGCAGGGCGCCCGGGCAATACGCGCTCGACCGCTTCTCTACCAACGGCCCCATTCCCTGGTTCACCTATTACGAGATCCTGCAGAGCAGCGGCGCCCAGAGCATTGCGGCTGAAGTGGCGGCGGTCAACAATGCAACCACCTCGACGAAGATCCTCGCCGATATGAAGTTTCTCTTTCAAACCATCGGCACCCGGACCGCGTTCGTGCACGTAGAGCCCGATTTCTGGGGCTTTGCACAAAACGCCGTCAACTCAGACCCCACCAAGATTCCGGCGCAGGTGCAGCAGTTCGCCGACTGCGCCTCGGAGCCGCAAACACTGGTGGGCTTCGCTCATTGCATCATCGCCATGTCACGCAAGTACTCGCCCAACGTGCGCATCGGTTTTCACGGTTCGACGTTTGCCACTGGAACCGATATTTCAATCAATACCAATTCCGGACTCGACGTGGCGGCCGAGGCCAAGAAGCTGGCTACCTTCATGAAGGCCTTGGGCGCGGATGCCGGCGACTTCATCGCCGTCGATGCGAGCGATCGCGACTACGCCTACTATGCACTCGTCGAAAACGACGGTGGCGCGCACACCTGGGATACGACGAACCAGAAGCTTCCGACCTTCCATCAGGACTTCACCTGGGCGCAGGCGCTGGCCGAGAATCTCGGGCTGCCTGTCTTCTATTGGCAGGTGCCGATGGGGAACGCGGCGCAGAACAACACCGATACGCATTACAAGGACAACCGGGTTGACTACTTCTACGCGCACCCGGACGAGCTGGCGGCTGCGCACGTAACGGGCATGCTGTTCGGCGCTGGAGACGGACACCAGACCAACACGCTGACCGACGGCGGGAATTTGATCGCCAAGGAAAAGGCCTATCTGGCGGCCGGCGGACAGGCGCTCTGCCAGTAGCGGTCCCGGCTTCGCGGGCTTAGGATCGCCGCATGAGCAAGCGGCGGATCTCGCGTAGGCAGGCGCTGGCGGCAGGAGCGGTCGGTGCGGCCGGGCTTGCCGTGGCTGCGAAGCTTGGCTCATCGAAAGGCGCTATGTCGCGGATGCCGGTTGTGTTTCTCCCTCACGGCGGCGGGCCGTGGCCGTTCGTGGATCTGGGCATGGACGACAAGCCCGGCTTCGACGCGCTGGCCGGGTACTTGCGCTCGGTCGCTCAATTGCCCAAGACCAGGCCCGCGGCCTTGCTGGTCATCTCCGCGCATTGGGAAGAGCCGGCGCCGACGGTCATGAGCAGCGCGCAGCCGCCCATGCTCTACGACTATTACGGGTTCCCGCCAGAATCGTACAAGATCACCTGGCCGGCGCCGGGGCATCCTGTTCTTGCCGCGTGCGTGCGTGAGTTGCTGGAGAAGGCCGGCTTCGCCACCGGCGAGGACCGCGAGCGCGGCTACGATCACGGCACCTTCGTCCCCTTGAAGCTCGCCTATCCGCAGGCGGAGGTGCCGGTGGTGCAATTGTCATTGAAGGCTGGATTGGATCCGGCCGAGCACCTGGCCATGGGCCGCGCGCTGGCTCCGCTGCGCGACGAGGGCGTCTTCATCATCGGCAGCGGCATGACGTTCCACAACTTGCGCGCCTTCCGCGATCCGCGCGCCCTGCCCGTGGCCGAGGCGTTCGACGCCTGGCTGCGCGCGGCCGCGACGTTGCCCGCGGAGGAGCGAAATCAGCAGCTCAAAGCCTGGGAAGCCGCGCCCGTCGCGCGCCTGGCCCACCCGCGCGAGGAGCACCTGGCGCCGCTCTTCGTCATCGCCGGAGCGGCCGGCGAAGACCGCGCCACGGTCCCGTACAACGCGACCTATATGGGCCTGCGTCTCTCCGCCTATCATTTCGGTTAGCCGTCATCCGCGCACACTGCGAGCCGCGGCCCGCCGGGGGTATCCCCTCGCTCGCAGCTCATTTGTGACAACGGTGAACGCTGTTCACTCTTCCCTCGAAGCCGGTGAACAACGTCGCTTTCGCAACAAGCGAGAGATGCTCGACCTGTCTTCGCCGAGCGTCATCCGAATCTCTTCGCGATGATGGCGGCGCCGAGAAGCGATGATCAAGAGGCCGTCAGCAGGCTGGAGCACGAGGTGGTGGGGTGCATGGACGCGCGGGTCTTGCCGCACGACAACTCCGAGAAGGTGACTGTCGCGATCTGGTCGCTGGTGCGCGGCTTTCTCGCGAGGCGGCCCGAGAGCGAGTGCCGCCAACGCTACCGTGCCGCCGTCGACTGCTTGAAATTCGCTGCTTGAGCTAAGCGGCGAGCTTCTGGATCTCCGCGAGCTCGGCCTCGGAGATGCGCCAGGCGCCGGCCGCGGCGTTGGCTTGCACCTGCTCGGGCTTCGTCGCGCCGGCGATGACCGAGGCGACGGCCTTGTGCGCCAGCAGGTAGCCGAAAGCGAGCTCGAGCAAGGAATGCCCGCGCGATTCGGCGAAGGCGCGCAGCTTCTCGGCCTGGGCCACCTTCTCGTCGCTGCGGAAGCGATCCTTCATGCCGCCCGAGCTGAGGCGCGCGCCTTCGGGAGCGGTCTTGCCAGGCGCATACTTGCCGGAGAGCAGCCCGCTCTCGAGGGGAAAGAAGGGCAGATAGGCGAGGCCCTCCGCCAAAGCCTCGGGCAGCGCCTCGGTCTCGTCGCCCCGATGCAGCGCGCTGTACTGATTTTGCACGCTGACGAAGCGAGCTCCCTTCGCCGCGGCCCGCGCCTCGCGCAGCTGCGCGGCCGAGAAGTTGGAGCAGCCGATCTCGCGCACCTTGCCCGCCTTCACCAGATCATCCAGCGCGCCCAGCGTGTCGGCGATGGGCACGGACGCATCGGGCAGGTGCAGCTGGTAGAGATCGATGCGCTCGACTCCCAGCCGCCGCAAGCTGTCCTCGCAAGCTTGCCGGATGTACGCGGGCTTCGCGCCCTTGCGCTCCTTGTCCACCTCCGCGCCGAACTTGGTGGCGATGATGGCTCGCTTTCCCTTCAACGCCCGGCCCAGGATCTCTTCGCTGTGCGTCCCGCCGTAGATGTCCGCGGTATCAAAAAAATTGATGCCTGCATCCAGCGCGGCGTGGATGACGCGGACGCTCTCCGGCTCGGGCATGCGCCAGCCGAAGTTGTTGCAGCCCAGGCCCACCTCGGTGACTTCCAGCGATCCAAGCTTGTTCGTCTTCATCAGATTGCCCTCACGACGCCGCCGTCCACGCGGACCGCTGAGCCGGTGGTGCCAGAAGCGAGCGGGCTGGAGAGATAAGTCACCATGTGCGCGATCTCCTCCACCGTTTCGAAACGCTTCAAAAGCGATGACGGCCGCATGTGCTGGAAGAACTCCTTCTCCATTTGCGCGGTCGTGACGCCGCGCTGGGCAGCGACGCTCTCGACGAACTGCCCCACGCCTTCAGACCGCGTCGGCCCCGGCAGCACCGAGTTCACCGTCACGCCCGTCCCGGCCACGCTCTCCGCCAGCCCGCGCGCGACGGCCAGCTGCGCGGTCTTGGTCATGCCGTAGTGGATCATCTCCGCCGGAATCTGCAGCGCCGACTCGGACGAGATGAAGAGCACCCGCCCGAAGCCGCGCTTCACCATGCGCGGCAGGTGATGCCGCGACAGCCGCACGCCCGAGAGCACGTTGGTCTCGAAGAACTGCATCCACTCCGCGTCGGGAATCTGGTCGTACGGCTTGGCCGCGAAGATGCCGACGTTGTTCACCAGGATGTCGAGGTCCGGATGCGCGGCGATCACGCGGGCGACACCTTCCGCGCTGCCCATGTCCGCCGCCACGCCGGCCCCGCCGGGAACGCTCTTCAGCGCCTCGTCCACCCGCTTCTGGGTCCGGCCGTTGACGACCACCTGCGCGCCCTCCGCCGCCAGCTCTCGCGCGATGGCGAGGCCGATGCCCGCCGTGGAACCCGTCACCAGCGCCTTTTTGCCCTTCAGTTGTAGATCCATGGGCCACTTGATGCCGCTCAGCCGTGGCAGGATGCAAACATGGACGGAACGCTTCGTAACCTGATCGACCAATTGGACCTCGAGCGGCTGGAGGTGAACCTCTTCCGCGGCCAGTCGACGGATCTGGGTGGGCGCAGCGTCTTCGGCGGGCAGGTCGTCGGCCAGGCACTGGTGGCTGCCGCGCGCACGGCCGAGAACCGGCTGGCCCACTCGCTGCACGCCTACTTCCTGCTGCCGGGAGACATGGCCGCGCCCATCGTCTACGAGGTCGATCGCATCCGCGACGGCCGCAGCTTCACCGCGCGCAGCGTGCAGGCCATCCAGCACGGGCGGCCCATCCTCTCGATGATCGCCTCGTTCCACACCAGCGAGCCGGGCCTGACGCACCAGGCGAAGATGCCCGACGTGCCGCCGCCCGAATCGCTGCGGCCCATGCACGACCTCCGCAAGGAGTGGCTGGCCGAGGCCGGCACCGTCCCCGAGCGGGTGCGCGACTTCATGCTGCGGCCGGTGCCCATCGAGTTCCGGCCGGTCGACCCGTGGAACCCGCTCAAGCCCACCAAGACCAGCGCCACCCAGACTTGCTGGTTCAGGGCGGTGGACCAGGTGCCCGACTCGCCCATCCTCCACAGCTGCCTCTTGGCCTACGCCAGCGACACGAACTTGTTGCCCACCGCGCTGATGCCCCACGGCCGCAGCTGGCTGACCGGTGAGACCGTCGTCGCCAGCATCGATCACGCCATGTGGTTCCACCGGCCGGGGCGCATCGACGACTGGCTGCTCTACGTGATGGACTCGCCCTCGGCCCAAGGCGCCCGCGGCCTCGCCCGGGGACTCATCTTCGACCGCGGCGGCACCTTGGTGGCCAGCGTCGCCCAGGAAGGCCTGATGCGCGAATCCACCCGCTGAGCGTTATGCTGCAGGGTGTGAAGAAGATCGCGCTGCTGGTGGTGTTGGTGTTCGGGTGCACGACCGTGCGGGTGGCGGCGCTGCCGGAGAGCGAGGTCGTCGACGCGCCCGGCACCATCGCGCCGCCGGTGGTGGAGCTGTGGCTGGAGAGCTCGGGCCCGGTGCCGCGGCCGGAGGCCGATCGCGCGGCGGACGCGGCGCAGGCCGCCATCTCCCAAGCCGTCTCGCAGGTGCAGATCTCGCCCTCCGCGCTGGGCGCGGCCGACCCGGTGCTCTTCGTGCGCGAACGCGGGGTCGCCCTGACCGAGGCGCGCGAGCACCAGCAGACCTGGGCGAAGATCGGCATCGTCGCGGCGGTGGCGGCGGTCATCATCGCGGTAGTGGCGTCGTCCGGCCATGGCGGCGGCGGCAGGCACTACACGCGGGCGGGGCCGCCCAGGGCGACGGGCGGCGGCGTGGTGCGCTCCGTCGGCCGGCCGGTGGCGCCCATCTATCGGGGTCCGCGCTACATCCCGCGCTCGTACCCCGTGCCCATCTTCATCGGCTTCAACTTCTTCATCCCGGTGCAGCCGCTCATCTACCGTCCCGATCCGGTGGACGATCCGCCGCCGTTTCCGCCCGACGCGCCGTTCCCGCTCGCCCCCGGCGCGCCCGACGATGCGCTGGCCATGAACGGCGGGCCGCCTCCGCCCGAAGAGCCGCCCGCTCCGCCCGAGCAGCCGGCGCTCGAGCTGCCGCACCTGCAGCCGCCGGCGGACTTCGCGGTGGACGATCGCGGGTTCTTCGACGGAAGCCACATCGGCCTGCAGCTCGACCTGCTCGACCGCGCGACGGGCCAGCTGCTCTGGTCCAAGCCCATCGCCTCGGACGGCAACCCCTGCTCGGCGAAGGACGTGGACCAGCTGGTGCGCAGCGCGCTGGCCGGCCAGAGCTGGGCGAAGCCGATGCTCTCAGCGGTTGCGCGCTGAGCGCGCGGTGTGCTCCGCCTGCAGCTGGTGCATGAAGAAGAACGTGCCGACCCGGTTCTCGAACTGCAGCAGCTCTTGCCTGCGGCGCTCCACCAGCTGCGGATATTGGGCGGCCAGATCCTTCAGCTCCTCGGGATCGGTGCGCAGGTCGTAGAGCTCGTCGGGCCTTCTGCCGTAGTGGTGGATGAAGGCCTCGGTGTCGCTGGTGCGGGTCGCGCAGCTGCCCATGCAGATGGACATGAGCACCCGCTCGGGAGGTGAGTCCCAGATGGTCACGCCGTGGACGCGGCCGCGGGTGATCTTGAAGTCGAGCACCTTGAGCAGCGTCGGCACGATGTCCAGCTGGCTCACCGGTCCCGCGATCCGGCCCGGCTTGATCACTTT
The DNA here is from genome assembly GCA_036271755.1 of Myxococcales bacterium. Lineage (GTDB taxonomy): Bacteria > Myxococcota > Myxococcia > Myxococcales > 40CM-4-68-19 > 40CM-4-68-19. The sequence goes on from DATBAA010000864.1 coordinate 13,609, forward strand.
TCCGGACGGGTCGTAGAACAGCAGCGGGACGCGCAGCCCCTCTTCGTACGGCACCGCGTTGTGGGCGCGCCGGTCGTGCTCGCCGAAGCCCTCGCCGTGATCGCCGACGATGACGAAGATCGTGTTCTCCAGCACGCCGGCCTTCTTGTAGACCTCGAAGAGCGAGCGCAGGAAGTAGTCGGTGGCCCAGACGTTGTTCAGGTAGTGATCGAGCGTCTCGTCTCCGCCGGACGGAAAGTGCTTCGCGCCGTGGCGGTTGAGCGGGTTGTAGTCATGATGGCCGTTGACGGTGAGATAGCCGACCAGGAACGGCTTGTTCTTGTGCGCCTTCAGCCAGTTCTCGGTGGGCTCCAGCATGGCGTCGTCCTCGTAGCCGAGGAAGTTGGCCTGCTGGAGACCCTCGTGGGGCATGTCGTCGTCCTTGATGAAGGTCTCGAACCCCATCGCCGGAATGGCCGATTGCCGCCCTTCGAAGCGCGGGTTGGCCGACTGC
>DATBAA010000865.1:0-6596 GCA_036271755.1 Myxococcales bacterium
GTGCGCGGAGGCAGCGGCGCGCGCGGCCGCGAGGCTCACGCCCAGGATGGCGTTGGCGCCCAGCGACTTCTTGGTGGGCGTGCCGTCGAGCTCGATCATCGCCCGATCCAGCTCCTCCTGCTCGCCGGCGTCGAAGCCCAGCAGGCGCGGCGCGATCTGCTCGTGGACGTTGGCGACGGCGTTCTTCACGCCTTTGCCGCCGTAGCGGGACTTGTCGCCGTCGCGCAGCTCGTGCGCCTCGTGCTCGCCGGTCGAGGCGCCGGAAGGCACGGCCGCCCTGCCCTTGGCTCCAGAGGCGACGGTCACTTCGCATTCCAGGGTGGGGTTGCCGCGGCTGTCGAGGATCTCGCGAGCGTGGATGTCGACGATTTCAGTCATGGCCGCGCGCGTAGCACGTGGAAAGGCGCCCGTAAAGTCGCAGTCTGCTACGATGAATTCACGGATGGCCAGGAACAGGCGCAAGCACGCTCGCGTCCGGGCACGCAACGTCGGGGCTCAGCTCCTGACGGCCCACGGACGCATCTCGGCGCAGGTGGAGAACATCTCGCGCGGCGGCGTCTTCGTGCGCACCGACCGGCCGCTCGAGGTGGGCAGCGACGTCCTGGTGGAGCTGGTCCGTCCAGGCCTGCGCCGTGCGCTGACGCTGGCGGCGCGGGTGACCAGCCGCATCGACGCAACAGAGGGCCGCCTCTCGCGCCGGATGCCCGGCATGGGCATGCAGTTCGTCTCGCTCGATGCCCGGCAGGACGAGCGCCTCCTGGAGCTCTTGCACGAGCTGGGCGCGCCCAACGACGAGGCCGAGGTGACGCTGGCCGACGACGCCACCGAGCAGGAGCTGCAGGCGCTGGTGCTCGACGACTCGCCGGTTGCGCTCGACCCCGACCCGCCCGAGCAGTCGCCGCAGATCACGCCATCTCCGGTCCGCGGCGGGGTGAAGTTCGAGCTGCCGCGCCACCTGGCCGACGATCTCGCCGGCATCCTCGACGAGTTCGACCCGCCCAGGTCCCAGCCGCCGCCACCTCCTCCGCCGGAAGAGCCGCAACGCCCGCCGGCCGCGCCCGCAGCTCCGGAGGAGACGCTGTCGCAGCGGCTGATGGTGCAGATCCGCGGGCTCGTCATGCAGCTCGCCGACGCCCAGCAGCAGATCTCCCAGCGCGACCTGGAGGTCGAGCGCATGCGCGAGGAGCTGGAGAACGCCCGCGAGGCGCGCGACGGCGAAATCCTCCGGCTGCGCAAGGATCTGGAGAACGCCAAGGCCGCCCTGGAGCGCGCGCTCCGCCACGGCTGATCTTGTGCTATGAGCCGCGTCCCAAATTCTCCAAGGAGTCTCGAATGGGCATGCTCGACGGCAAGGTCGCGATCATCACCGGCGCAGGCGGCGGAATCGGGCGCGAGCATGCCCTGCTCTTCGCGAAGGAGGGCGCCAAGGTCGTCGTCAACGACTTGGGGAGCGACCGTCACGGCGGCGGCAAGGGCGGCGAGCTGGCCGACAAGACCGTGGCCGACATCAAGGCCAAGGGCGGCGAGGCAGTCGCCAACTACGACAGCGTGGCCACCCGCGAAGGCGCCGACGGCCTCATCTGGACCGCGCTCTCCAAGTTCAAGAAGCTCGACATCGTCGTCAACAACGCCGGCATCCTCCGCGACAAGACGATGCTGAACATGAGCGAAGCCGACTTCAACCTGGTCATCGACGTGCATCTCAAGGGCACCTTCCTGGTCACCCAGGCGGCCGGGCGCGCCTTCAAGATCCAGGGCAAAGGCGGCCGCATCATCAACACCACCTCGATGAGCGGCCTGCTGGGCAACTTCGGCCAGGCTAACTACGCGTCGGCCAAGGGCGGCATCTACTCGCTCACCCGCACGGCCGCCCTGGAGCTGCAGCGCGACGGCGTGACCGTCAACGCCATTGCCCCGGTGGCGCTGACCCGCATGACCAGCGACCTGTCGATGATGAAGGGCGTCACCGAGGAGCAGATGGGCCCGCAGCACATCGCGCCCGTCGCTGCCTTCCTGGCGAGCGACCTGGCGGCCGACATCACGAGCGCCATCGTCGGCGTCCACGGCGCGAAGGTCTTTTTGTACAAGATGATCGAGACCGAAGGGGTGACCAAGGAGAGCGGCACCTGGAGCCCCGCAGAGCTCAAGGAGCGCTGGGCCGAGATCTCGAAGTAGATTTGCGGGCTTCTACGCAGGCACGGAGTAGTCGATGATGACGACTCCGCGCTCCGGCTGCTCTTCTTCGCGCTCTTCCCGGCGCCGCTGGTGAGCCTCGGGCTCGGGAAGCGGAAGCTCCAGGCGAGGCCGCTGGCCGTCCCTCTCCTGCTCGCGCTTTCGGATCTCTTCGATGATGAACGCGTCGAGCATTTGGAGCAACCTCCGGGTCAACTACAGATTCGATGCAATCCCGGCACCATAGATTCAGAGCCCGCCTTCTAGCCCTTTTTGTAACAGCGCGGCCACGCCCGGTCAACAGACCTTCCTCCACAGCTGCGCGCGAATTTCAGCGACGCTGCAATGCCTCGGCGCGGGCCTTGAAATTCGCCAGCATGTTCGGCAGGCCGCGGGCCGCCAGCTGTTTTTCGAAGCTCTTCGGCACCAGCGGCCCGAAGTCGATGTCGATGTCGTAGACCGCGCGGGTGCCCTGGTCGGTCTTCTCGAACTGCCAGTACCCGACGTTGCGGCGCATGAACTCGCCGCCGCGCACCAGCTTCCAGTCGATGCGCTGCCCGTCCGCGCGGGCCTCGTGGCGCAAGGTGAACTCGAACACCTTGAGGGTCACGTCCAGCCAGTACGTGACCTCGACCGCCTGCGCCGAAATCGGCCCCACCGCCACCTTACGCAGCTCGGGGACGAACTGCGGGTAGCTCGCGTAGTCGCGGACGACGGCGAAGAACGACTCCGGCGGAACTGCGATTTCGACGGACCTGCTCGCGTGACCCATCATCAGCCGTAGGTGGGCTTGTGCTCGAACGAGTGGCGGGACTGGATGTAGCGCACCGTCTGGCTCTTCGAGCGCATGACCACCGAGTGCGTCTCGGCGCCGCCCTTGAAGAAGCGCACGCCCTTCAGGAAGTCGCCGCTGGTGACGCCGGTGGCGGCAAAGATGACGTTGCCCTTGGCCATCTCGCCGATCTGGAAGACTGCGTTGAGGTCTTTGATGCCCATCTTGGTGGCCCGCTCCTTCTCCTTGTCGTTGCGGTAGGCCAGCTTGCCCTGCATGTCGCCGCCACAGCAGCGTAACGCGGCCGCGGCGATGACGCCTTCCGGAGCGCCGCCGATGCCCATCAGCACGTCCACGCCCGTCTCGGGGAAGCAGGTGGAGATGGCCGCGCTGACGTCGCCGTCGCCGATGAGCTTGATGCGCGCGCCGGTGGCCCGCACCTCCGCGATGAGCTTCTCGTGCCGGGGACGGTCGAGGATGATGACGGTCAGGTCGTCGACGTAGACGCCCTTGCGGTCGGCGATGGCGCGCAGGTTCTGCGACGGCGTCTTGGTGAGATCGATGGCGCCCTTGGCCGCCGGGCCGACGGCGATCTTGTCCATGTAGGTGTCGGGCGCGTTCAAGAGGTTGCCCTTGTCGGCCATGGCGATGACCGAGAGCGCGTTGGGGCCGCCGGTGGCGGTGATGGTGGTGCCCTCGAGCGGGTCGAGCGCGATGTCCACCTCGGGATCGCCCGCGTCGCCGCGGCCGACCTTCTCGCCGATGTAGAGCATGGGCGCCTCGTCGCGCTCGCCCTCGCCGATGACGATGGTCCCGCGGATGCTCATCTCGTTGAACGCCTTGCGCATGGCGTCCACGGCGGCCTGGTCGGCGGCCTTCTCGTCGCCGCGGCCCATCAGGCGCGCCGAGTAGATGGACGCTGCCTCGGTGAGGCGCACCGCTTCGAGTCCGATGTTCCTATCCATTCTCAGGTCCTTTCAAGGCGTTCATGAGCCACTCGGGCGCGCGGGTCGGCCTGCCGTCCTTGCCGACCACCACGTGCACGGTATGCCCGACGGCGAGCACCGAGTCACTGTTGGCGATCTTCACTGTGTACTCGAAGCGAATTTTCACACGGGTGTTCGTCACCAGCACGGGAATTTCCAGCAAATCGTCGTAGCGGGCGGGCTTCAGGTAGTTCAGGCCCGCCTCGTAGACCGGCAGCATCAGGCCGCGCTCCTCGATCTGCCGGTAGGGGATGCCCATGCTGCGGATCCACTCGTTGCGCGCGCCCTCGAAGAAGCGGAGGTAGTTGGCGTAGTAGACGACGCCCATCTGGTCGGTGTCGCCGTAGAGCACGCGGTGCCGGTAGGGTGCGTTCACTTCGCCGCTACTTCCCAAGGTGGACCGCGGAGAGGGTGAGCCTGCTCTGCTCGTCCACCTGGCCGCGGGCGCCCACGGTGCTGGTGACGATCTGCGCGATGCCCACGTTGGGCGCGTAGGTCCATTCGCTGACGAAGGTGAGGTCCTTCTTCACTGTCGAGCTGGTGCGGACGACGACGCAGTGGGTGAAGGTCCCCGCCTCGGTGACCACGGTCGCGTCGGCGCCCGTGATCTCGAAGCGCTGCACCACGAGATTTTCCACCGCCGTCCAGTGCGTGCCGGCCTTGAGCGGCGGGCGCAGCAGGTAGCGGTCGGCGTCGCGCACCCCGCCCTCCTCGTAGCGGAGGCGGCCGCGGTGATCGTCCAGGTACCATTCGCCGTCGCGCCCGATGATCTCGATGACCGCCTTCTCGGGCGAGCCGGTGACCGAGTACGTCCACGAGTTGCCGATGGCGAGCGGATAGTAGACCTGGGCCGACGCCTCCACCTCGGCCACCACCTTTGGCGCGCTCTTGCACGCGACGAGACAGAGCAGGAGCGTCGCGAGCTTTCTCACGGGTTGGTCGTCCTTCGCGCCGAGTCGGCGCGCTTGTTGCGCAGGAGATCTGCGTAGGCTTCGTGGGCGGCGCGGCGGACTTCCTCGTCGGGGGCGCCGCTCTCGAGCGTGAAGAGGAACGCCTCCGCCTCGGCGCCGCCGATGCTGGCGATGGCGTAGAGGATGGGGCCGGCTTCGTCGGGGCGGCGCTTGCGGGCGGCCTCGATGAGCGGCGGCACCGCGCGCTTGTCGCCGATGGTGGCGAGCGCGCCCACCGCGGCCCGGGCGACGTCCTGATCGCTGTCGGAGAGCCGCTCGATGAGCGACGGCACGGCTGCCGGAATGCGCCGCTCGGAGAGGACCCGCACCGCGTAGTCGCGGGCGCGGACGTCGGGAGAGCCCAGGTCGGCGATGAGCGCGGCGTCGGGCTTGTTGTGGGCGTCGATCTGCTCGACCAGCGCGGCCGCCGCTTCGTGCAGCGCGACGCCGAGCGTGGCGGTGAAGGTGGCGCGGCGCGCGGAAGGGTCCAGGCTCTGCTCGGGGTCGATGGGCTTTCGCGCGAAGCCGTCGGCGTGCAGCGAGTCTCCGCCCTTCTTCAGGAGCTCGAGCGACACCGCCACCTCGGCCATCTCGCGCTCGGTGAAGCTCTGGCCGGGCACCGGCGCGAAGGCGCGTTGGACGCGGTCGATGCGCAGCGTCACCTGGCCGGGCGCGTTCTCGCGAACGACGAAGCGCCGCGTGGCCTCCAGCTGATCGCGCAGCGAGGCCCGCACCTCTTCGACGGAGGTGGAGAGCTCGGGCCGGCTGGCCAGCTCCGAGCGGCTGACCATCAGGTTGCCGATCTCCAGCGCGCCGGTGGGCGCCGGAGGCTTGCAGGCGGTGAAGGCGATGACGAGGGCGGTGAAGCGCATCCGGGGTCAGATGCTAAAGGTCGTAGGCGCGCTGGTCAAAGGCGGGCATCACTCTTTTGCCGGCTCATGGGAGGTGGCCGGCTCCGCCGCGGGTTCGGCCGCGGCGCTTTGACCCTCCGCGGGAGCGGGCGGTTCCGCTGGAGCCGCCGCGCTCTCCGAGGCTGGCGCGGCACTCTCCGAGGCTGGGGGAGCGGCACTCTCCGGCGCTGGCGGACTCGCGACGGTGGGGCCCGCGGGCGGGGTGAAGCGCATGGTCCCGGCGGGCTGTCCCCAGGCCTGTTCTGCCGCGGTCGAAGCGCGCGGGCGATCTTCGCGGCCGCGGCGGGGACGGCGCGCGGCGGGCTCTGCCCGGGCCGCGGGCTCTGCCTCCGCGGCGGCTTCGGGGGCGGCCGCCGCTGCCTCGGGCTCCGCGGCCGCCGACGTCGTCACCGGGGGTGCCGCTTCGGCGATGGGGCTCTCCGCGTCAGCCGCGGCTTCGCCCTCCGGCGGCGTCTCGCGCGGCGCCGCGGGCTCTTCTTCCGATGCTCCGCGCTTTCGCCCTCCGCCCGTCGCCGTCTCGTCTTCCGATGCTCCGCGCTTGCGCGCTCCGCCCGAAGCCGGCTCTTCCGCCAATGCTCCGCGCGTCGTCCCTGGCTCTTCTTCCAATGCTCCGCGCCTTCGCCCTCCGCCCGAAGCCGGCTCGTCCGCCGTTGCTCCGCGCGTGCGCGCTCCGCCCGTCGCCGGCTCCTCCAGCGGCCGCTCCTCGCGCTCGCGGCGGCGCTGCTGCTCCTCGCGCGAAGGCGGACGCGCCAGCGTGGCGAAGTAGAGCTCGTCCACGTCGGGCACCTCGACGGTCTGCACGGTG
>DATBAA010000866.1:0-3578 GCA_036271755.1 Myxococcales bacterium
GACGGGCAGGTCGGCCGAGAGCTTCACGCCCGGCAACTCGACGGGACGGAAAGCCGCGTCCCGCGCTTTGATCTTCAAGGCCTCGAAATCGAGCCCGGCCTTCTGGAACAGCTCCACCGCCACCGCGCGCTGCAGCCAGCCCTGCACCGGAACGCGCGAAGGCGCGAAGGCGATGTCGAAGTTCTCGCCGTGCGGAGCGGCCACCGTCACCCAGCCGTAGCCGGCGCCCGGAGTCTCGTGGACGATGATCGCGGCCGCCGCGCCACGCCGCGCTGCCTCTTCGTATTTGTAGGTCCAGCGGCCGTAGTAGGTCATGGCTTTGCCGCCGAACTTGCCTGCCACGGCTTCGCCGGGCTGCGCCTCGAAGTCCGGATCGTTGACGAGAAAGAGCGCGACCTTGCCGTGCAGATCGACGCCTTTGTAATCGTCCCACTGCCGCTCGGGCGCGGTCACGCCGTAGCCAACGAAGACGATGGGCAGCGCTGCAATCTGCGCGTGCTCCACCGGCTGCACGGTGCTCAAATAGATGTCCTCGAATTCGGCGAGCGCGCGCTGTTTGCCGCCAACCTCGAAAGCGATCGTCGCGCCGGGCTGGACCTGCGTGTGCACCAGAGAGACGGTCTGCGTCCACTCGCCGTTCTCGCCTGCTGCTTTGAGGCCGAGCTTCTTGAACTGCTCGATCAGGTACGCGACCGTCTTTTCCTCTCCCGCGGAGCCCGGCGCGCGCCCTTCGAAGGCGTCCGAAGCCAGCGTCTTGGTGATGCTGGAGAGACGCGCGGGGTCGATGGGTCCGGACCCGGCGGCGAGCGCGGCGAGCAGGGCGATGAGCATCGAAGCTCCATAGCCGAAAACGCCTTGCCGCACGAGGACCCGGGCTAGAGCACCGAACAGCTTACGTGGCAGCGATCTGCCGGGCGATTGACTCGAGGTTCTGGATCGCACCGAGCCTGCGGAGGTCAAAGGTGTTGCGGCGCGTGCCCCTGTAGCGGGCGTGGGACCCCTGGCGGTTGGCAATGTGGGCGAGTTGGTGCTCGACCGGGACGCGCGTCCGCAGTTTTTTGCGGCCCTTGCTGGTGGTTTGAAGCCGCCGCAGCTTCTTCTGCAGTGCCTCGTCGTCACCCATCGAGACGCTGCGGCCCTTGCCGGAAGCGGCCTGTGTGCATTTCTCGCGAAGCGAGCAGGCACCGCAGAGTTCCGGGTCGAAGTGCACCTGCTGGCCCGGCTCAAAAGGCTCCACCTGTCCGGCGGGGCAGGTGATGGTCTGGTCGCGCACGTTGATCTTGAAGTCACGCTTTCCGAAGAGCCCTAACTTCACGTTACCGCCCTTCCACGGCTTGCAGATCACTTCGCCGCCGCGCGCAGCGACCTTCTGCGCCAGGGTGCTATTGATATATCCGCGGTCGATATAGAGCTCATCAGGGAAGAGACCGAGGCGAGTCAGATCTGCTTCCAATAATGGGGTCGCCTCCTCCTCGGGCTTGTTCGCCGGCATCACGGCACAAGCAAGGATCAAGTCGGCATCCAGGTGCGTGCTGATATGCTGTTTGAACCCATTGAATCGCTTGCTCTTGCTCTTTCGCCCGTGTCGCATCTCGTCGTCTTCGATGGAGATGCGACGGTCCTCGGCTACGCCCTGGCGGATACGCACGCCGCCACTCTCGCCCGGCTCGAGGTCCTGTGCCTTTACCTGCGCGAGCGCCTCGATATATCGAGTCAATGGCTCGCTGGCGGCCTCTTGCGCTTTGCGCTTCTCGACCCAAGCCGTCAACCGATCGAGCTGACGGCAGAGCCGATTGAGTGCCTCGGCCTTCTGCTCGCCGTCGTTCCAGTCGATATCAAGGCCAGCCTTGGTGCTGCTCGACGTCAGCAGCGGCGCACCCGCTTGCTGACAAATCTCGTCGGTGTCGGCATTCAGCACTGCCGCCATGCACTCGGCGATCTTGCGGCCCGCGTGGCCGAGCAGGTTGATGGTGTCCTCAACCCGCCCGGCCCCTTCCAGAGGGCGGCTGTCCACCCCGATTCGCAGCGAACGAGGGAGCTTCTTCCAATCGAATGCGCTCGTCTTCTTCGCCAGTTCGACCGTTCGCTCGAGCACGCGCCGGTCCAGGTCGTGCTTGATGAGCCGCTCGCGAAACTGCTGCAGCCCGCCCTGCGAAAAAGCGGGCTTGTACTCCTTCTCTCGCAGTGTCCCGAGCACCATCCGCCAACAGTGATCGCTCGCCGAACAGCGGACCGCCTCGGCATCCGACACCTGCATGTACCCCTGCAGCAGCAGCGCCATGCACATCAACGCTGGCGGTTGCGGCGTCGAGCCCTGGCCCGATTGCCGATATGCCCCTTCCAATTCGTCCTGGAAACCGGCGTCGAACAGTTCGTGTCGATGCTCTCGTAAGAACACGAACAGCTTGCGGCTCCGACCCGCTACCTTCAGCAGTCGCTGCTCGGCCGCACTGACTTCCCGTGGTGGAGCCCACCGATCCATTCGCACCTCCTGAACAACGCCCAGGGGCGACAGGATCACAAGCACCACGGCTTCGTCGATCCCCCCTTCGCAACCGATCGGATTTATTGGAGCCGGAACCTGATCGGTGCTCTAGAGCCTCGCGGCGAGCTTCGCCGAGGCGACGTGGAGAAATCCGTCGCGGATGAGGCCTTTGACCGCGGCCCAGTCCGGGCGCGGCGTGAGGCGCACGCCGACCCAGCCGCTGGGGCCGACGTACGGCGGCCGGAAGTAGCGCTTCGGGTCCGCGTCGATGAGCGCTTCCTGCGCGCCGAGCGGGAGCGGCACCCAGACCGCGACGTGCCCCGCGCCGTGGTGGTGGTCGTCGAACATGGCGAAGACCTTGCCCTTGCCGGCAAACCAGGTGGGCTCGCCGTGCGAGAGCTTCTCCGTCGCGTCCGGCAGGGCCAGGCAGATGGGCCGCAGCCGCGCCAGCAGCTTCTCGCTCTGCGCGCTGCGCGGCGGTTTTTGATGCGCGGTAGGACTGCGGCGGGCGCGCTTTACCATGCGCAGAACCTACCGCGAATCAAACATTCCATTCACTTCGCCAAAGGGAAGACCTTCCGCCAACGCGCCGTAACTCCCCGGCCCGAGCAGCTCCAGGGCGGCGCGCCGGGTGGCCGCGAGAGCCGCCAGCGCCAGGAAGTCGAAGCGGCCCGAGGGTTCGCCAACTTGCAGGAGATAGACGTCGACCCTGGCGTTGATCACCAGATCTCCCTGGGCGCGCGCGGCCCGGATGCGCTCTGCGTGCTGCTCGGGCGCGAGCAGCGCTTCGCCGTCGCGGCCCGGTGAGTCCTCGAGGTTGATGCCGGCGGCGCCGGCCGCGATCACCGCCCGCACCGTCTCGGGGACGTCGCCGTAGCCGCCCTCGAGGTCGGCGGTCACCGGCACCGAGACGGCCCCGGCGATGGATTGAATGACGCGCATCATCTCCTCGCGCCGCAGCGTCTGGCCGTCGCGGCGTCCGTGGGTCCAGGAGACGGCGGCGCTGGTGGTGGCAATGGCCTGGGCGCCCGCGGATTCGATCACGCGCGCGCTGGCCGCGTCCCAGGCGTTGGGCAGGACGAGCGGACGCTGT
>DATBAA010000867.1:0-3192 GCA_036271755.1 Myxococcales bacterium
CGTCACGCAGCGGATGGTGCCGGCGGTCGGTCATCTGCGAACGCAGATGCGTTTAGCGTTGATCAAGCAGGCGTTGCACGACGCCAGCGGGCATTTGGGAATGCAGGTGGTGCACTTCTCGGTGCAGGGGAATCATCTGCACCTCGTTGTCGAGGCCGAAAACGCGGCTGCGCTCTCTCGGGCGATGAAGGGTCTCGCGGTGCGGGTGGCGGTGCGGCTGAACCAGCTGGCGAAGAGGCGGGGCACCGTCTTTGCGGACCGGTATCACGCGCGGGTGCTGGAGTCGCCGCGGGCCGTGGCGAATGCGCTGCGGTGCGTGTTCGAGAACTACCGGCATCATGCGCGGGAGACGCTGCGCTGGTCTTGGCGGGACCGGTTTGCGTCGAGCGCGGAGTCTCCGCTGCGCGAGCCGTCGGTGTGGCTGCTCCGCATCGGATGGAAGCTGGCCGTCGCTTAGCCCTTCGTGGCTTCGGCGATGGGCATTCGCGCCGCGCGGATGGCCGGGAAGAGCCCGCCCAGGAAGCCCATGATGACGGCGAAGCGGATGGCGCGGAGGCCGGCGTCGAGCGTGAAGTGGAAGCGGAACTTGATCTCGGTGAAGGAGCTGAAGTTGGTGGTGGTGAAGCTGAGCGAGCCGAGCAGCGCGGCGAAAGCGCAGCCCGCTACCGCGCCCAACGCAGCCAGGAGCAGGCTCTCCACCAAAAAGCTGAAGAGCACCGCGCCGCGGCTGAAGCCCAGGGCGCGCAGCGTGCCGATCTCGCGAACGCGGCTCGCGACCTGCGCGTACATGGTGATCATCGCGCCCAGCACCGCGCCGAAGGAGAAGAAGACCGCGATGACCGTGCCGAGCACCTGGATGAAGCTGGCCAGCTGTCCGGAGGTCTCTTCGTAGAACTTGTCCTCGCGCTTGGCCTCCAGGTTCCAGCGCGGGTCGGCGTCCAGGGTGGTCTTGAGGCTCTCCATCTCGGAAGGGCTCTTCAGCCGCACGGTCATGGTCGAGTAGCCGATGCGGTGGGCGGCGTCGGCGATCTGATCGACATCGCCCCAGATCTCGCTCTCGAAGCCGCTGCCGCCGGCGTCGAAGATGCCGACCACCTGCCATTGCCTGCGGGCAATGGAGATGGACTGCCCAAGCTCCGCGCCCTTGTACCTGCCGCGCGTGCCGCGGCCGAGCATGATCTCGCTCGTGCCCCAGCGGGGAACGCGGCCGTCGATCACGCTCACGGTCTTCGAACGCAGCAGCTCCCAGCCGTCCTTGGTCACGCCGCGGAAGCCCACGTTGGCGGTCTCTGTGCCGGTGCTGCGGCTCAGCTGGAAGATGACGAAGAGCTCGGGCGAGGCCACCTGCTTGCCGCCGTCCATGGCCACCGTCTGGTCGGCGGCAATGGCCTTGGCCGCTTCGCGCGGCATGAAGCTGGTCAGCTCTGACGTCGAGCCTTTGCGCATCACCATGGCGTTCTCGCGCGAGCCGGTGGAGCGCAGCGTCTGCTCGACTCCGGCCGCCAGCATCAGCACCGCCGCGAAGACGAAGACCACGAGGCCCAGGCCGGCCGCGGTAGCCAGCGCCGAGAGCCGCCGGCGAAAGATGGAGCGGACGCTGTAGGAGAGCGGAATCACTCCTGCCTCCGCAGCGCGTCGACGATGCCCATCCGGCCGGCTTGGATGGCGGGCAGGGCGCTCGCGGCGGCGCCGATGATGCTGGCCATCACGACGGTGGCGATCGCGGTCGAAGGCCTGACGCCGATGCCGGTCAAGAACCCCAGCCCGGCCATCGCCTTGCCGAAGCCGGCCAGAAGCGGCGTCGAAACCAGCACCCCGAGGAGCGCGCCGGTGAGGCCCAGCAGCGCTCCTTCGCTGAGCGCGAGCATGCGCACGTGAGAGGGCAGAAAGCCGATGGCGCGCATGGCTCCGAGCTCGCCGGTGCGCTCGCGCAGCCCCATGGCGAGCGTGTTGCCGAGGATGAGCGCCATGATGATGAGGATGACGCCCGACACCGCTTCCAGCGCGGAGAGGATGGCCCCCGACCCGCTGACGAACTGCAGCCGGAAGGCTTTCTCCGTCTCGGTGTGGGTCTCGTTGTCGCTGTTGGCAAAGAGGTCGTCGATGGCCTTGATGATGCGCGGCGAATCGTTGGCGTTGGCGATGGTCGCCGTGAAGACGCCCACCTGATCCTTGCGCCGGTCGGGCAGCGTCTCGTTGAGGCGCGCCCAGTGGAAGTACATGGTGTTGTCGATGGCCGCATCGTCGATGCCCTCGACCACGCCGGCGACCTTGAACTGCCAATCTCCCGGGTAGACGTCGCCGATGAGCGGAATGGTGTCGCCCACCTTCCAGCCGTAGTTCTTCGCCAGCTGCTTGCCGACGATGGCGGAGTTTCGGTCTGCCAGCCACGCCTCCTTGGTGCCCTCGTCGAACTTGATGCCGAAGACCTCCAGCGAGCTGGGCGCGTCGACGGCGAACTGGGCGAAGAAGTTCTTCCGATCCTTGTAGATGCCGCCGAACCAGTTGCTCCAGGTGACCTTGGTGACCCCGGGCAGCCCGGCGATGCGCGGACCGTAGTTGAGCGGCATGGTCTGGGTGAGCGAAATGGCATTGCGCGACACCACACGGTCGGCCGCCGAGGCCTCGCTCGACGCGTACCAGGCCGAGAGCACCGTGCGCAGGAAGATGAAGGCGAGGCTGGTGATCAAAACGCCCATCACCGTCAGCGTCGAGCGGGTCTTGTTGCGCAGGAACGCGTTGCGCAGCGCGAGTCCGCCGAGCGTCACGTCAAGAGCCCCTTGTCGAGGCGGCGCTGGATCCGGGCAGCCTCTGCCGCATGCGGGTCGTGGGTCACCATCACGATGGTCTTGCCCAGCGTCTCGTTCAGGGTCTTGAGGAGCGCCAGCACGTCCTCCGCGCTCTTGCGGTCCAGGTCGCCGGTTGGTTCGTCGGCGACGATGATGGCCGGGTCCGCGACCAGCGCCCGGGCGATGGCCACGCGCTGCTGCTGGCCGCCCGAGAGCTGGCGCGGCGTGTGATCGAGCCGGTCTGAAAGGCCGACGAGCTTCAGCGCCAGCGCCACCCGCTTGGCTCTCTCGGCTTTGGGCAGGCTGGTGAGCAAGAGCGGCAGCTCGACGTTCTCGGCCGCGGTCAGCACCGGCATCAGGTTGTAGAACTGGAAGATGAAGCCGATGTTTCGCGCCCGCCAGG
>DATBAA010000868.1:0-14852 GCA_036271755.1 Myxococcales bacterium
AGCGCCACCGCGAGATGATTCGTCTGCGCGAAGGGCGCGTCGCTCAAGACCCGCAACCGATCGAGATAGACGACGGCCTGCCCGCCGTCCGCTCCCGGCGGCGCCTCGGCCTGGCCGCCGTCGGGCTGTGCTGCCTGCGGCGCCGCGGAAGAACAGGCCGCCAGCATCGCGGCGGCGAGAATGGATCGCTTCATCTTGGATTACCCCCGGCCCGGTGACGGCCTTTGAAGCAATCCGTCTCAGACGTGCTGCAGGTATTGATGAATGAAGGCAATGGCCATGCTGCCCTCTCCCACCGCCGAAGCAACGCGCTTCACCGGGCTCGCGCGAACGTCTCCGCAGGCAAAGATGCCGGGAACGCTCGTCTCGAGCAGGTACGGATCGCGGCTCTCCGACCAGCGGCGCGCCTTCACCAGATTTTCGCCGGTCAGGACATAGCCGCGCGCATCGCGGGCGATGGCCGGCGGCAGCCACGCCGTCTCCGCGTCGGCGCCGATGAAGACGAAGAGCCCGCCGCACTCGCACCTCCGCGAATTGCCCGTCGCGCGATCGAGCAGCTCGACGGCTTGCAGGTGATCGTCGCCGTGAATCGCGCGCACCTCGCTGCGCAGCGCGACGGCGATGTTCGGCTTGGCGCGCAGCTGATCGATGAGATAGCGCGACATGCTCTTCTCCAGCGCGTCGCCGCGCACCACCAGCGTCACCGAGCGCGCGTGGTTGGCGAAGTTGAGCGCCGCCTGCCCCGCCGAATTTCCCGCGCCGATCAGGTGCACGTCGAGGCCTTGCGTCATCGCCGCGTCGGTCCGGGCGGCGCCGTAATAGATGCCTTTACCGAGCAATCGATCGAAGCCGTCGATGGCGAGCCGCCGCCAGCTGACGCCGGTGGCAAGGATGATGGTGCGCGTGCGCAGCGTCTCGCCGCCGTCGAGCGTCACCGTGCGCGCCGCCGGATCGATGGCCAGCACTTCGCGGGTCACCACCATCTCCGCGCCCAGCCGCGAGGCCTGCTGCAGCGCCCGCCGGGCCAGCTCGTCTCCCGAGACGCCGGTGGGAAACCCCAGATAATTTTCGATGCGCGACGAGGTGCCCGCCTGTCCGCCCGGCGCCTCGCGCTCGATGACGATGGTGCGCAGTCCCTCTGACGCGCCGTACACCGCCGCGGCCAGACCTCCCGGACCGCCGCCGACGATGACGACGTCGTACTCGCCGGAGCGCGGGCCGGTCTGCAGTCCGAGCCGCCGCGCCACTTCTCGCGCCGCGGGCCGGACCAGCGTGCTGCCGTCTTCGCAGCGCAAGAGAGGTAGATCGGCCGCGGCCGGCGGCGCGTCCTTCCAGCGCGCGGCCAGGTCGGGAGAGCCGGGCGTCAGCCACTCGAAGGTGATCTGGTTGCGGGTGAGAAACCGCCGCAGGTCGTGACAGGCGGGGTCCCAGCGGTCGCCGACGACGATCGCGCGCGCCTGCGACGGCTTGGCGGCAAACCCTTGCAGGCCGCCCAGCCGCTCGCGCGCCAGCGCCGAGATGCGCGCGGAGAGCTCCGGCGAGCAGGCCGCGAGCGCATGAAAATGGCGCGGCTCCATGCGCACCACGCGAGAGGGCTCGGTGGCGCGATACGAGCCCTGGAAAGGAATGCCGACGACGATGGGGATCTCGCCGAAGATCTGCCCGGGCGCGCGGGCGCCGATGATCCGCTCGATGCCGTCGAACAGCTTGGCGACCTCGATGCGGCCGGAGAGGACGACGAAGAGCGCCTTGGCGTCGCCTTCGTGGCAGGCGTATTCCCCCTTGGCCAGCTGCATGTCGGCGGCTTCGCGGCAGACGCGCTGCAGCTCGTCCGGAGGCACGGTCGAGAACAGCTCGAGCGCGCGCAACTCTTCGATTCCGACCATGCGGCATACTGACCTTACTCGTGACGCAACGCCATCGCCGGCTGCACGTCGCAAAGGGCCTTCAAGGAGCGGTGGTGGTGCTCGACGGCGCGTCGTCGAGCTCTTCCAGCGAGGCGTGAAAGCGGAAGTGGCACAGCTCGTCTTCACCGTCTCGAGGCGTATCGCCGGTCTCTTCGCCGTCCTCGAGCACCACCGACGCCGTGGCCTTGCCGTCCTTCACCTGGGCCTGCGCCTTCTGCAGCGGCTTCCAGGCGCCGCCGCCCGCGTCGATCTCGACCGCGAAGTAGACGGTGCTGTCGTCTGCCACGCCGGGCGCGTCGACCTGCAGCGCGATCGATTGCCCGTGGAAGTATTGCCCCGCGCCCCAGCTCGGATTCTCCAGCGCCCCGCCTTGGGTGGTGGTCGTCGATGGAGCAGCGGTGGTGGTGGTCGAGGTGGAAGCCGCGGTCGTCGTCGAGGACGGGCTCGCGGTGGTGGTGCTGGAGGTCGCCGCCGTGGTGCTGGTGCTGGTACTGGACGACGGCGCGAGGCTGATGGTGATGGTCTGCGTATCGGCGGCGTCGCCGTCCTTGACGGCCTTCAGCGTGTAGGTGACGTCGCCGCTCGCGTCGGGCGCGGTCAGCGTGAGCGAGCCCTCTTTGTGTCCGTCGCCGGTGTCGGTGAGCGGCACGTCCTGGTCGTCGACCGAGACGGACTCCGTGTCGAGCGTCGCCACCACCGAAACCACGACCTCCTGTCCGGGCGCGACGAGGCCTTTCGGCGCTGCCTCGTAGGAGATGAATTTGGCCACGCCAGAGAGGACATCGACGTGCTGCGAGACCACTTCGCCGGGCTCGTGGGTGTGGATCTCGAGCGTGTACGGATCGGACTCCGCGCCGCCATCGCCGAGAGCGACGATGGAGTAGGTGGCGTCCTCGGTGGGAAGGTCGACGGTGTCCGAGGCGCCGAACGAGCCGAGCGGATCGATGCGCACGCCGGTCGCGTTCTGCGTCGACCAGGTGAGCGTGAGCTTTGCATCGCTCGCGACCTGGATGGAGGTGGCGAGGTGATCCGCGCCGTCGTCAGGGTCCACGCCGACCGTGACTTCGCCGACGGTTGGCGCATCGCCGGACGCGGCCGCCGTCGTCGTCGATAGAGGCGCCTCGGTCGTCGACGAAGATGCTTCGGTCGTCGTGGAGGACGCCGCGGCAGTCGTCGTCTCGGGCGGCGCCGCTTCGGTCGTCGTCTCGGACGGCGCTTCGGTTGTCGTCGTGGTTGACGTCGTCACCGCCGCAAAACATAGCATTTGGCGGTGATTTGAAGCTCGGGGCGCGCGACACCCGTCGAATCGGACGCGCTAGCCTGACATGGTCAGGGCGGCGGCGATCATGTCGTCCGCCCAGGTCCACGCCGGCCGCAGCTGGCCGATGGCCACCGTCAGCTCATCGCGCCGCGGGGAGAGATCTCCGTGCACAAGGCCAGCCAGGCACTGCGAGACCGCATCATCTACTTGCGCGCCGCCGCGGGGCTGCAACGACTCGGGCATCAGCCCCACGAACTGCGCGCCGCGCTGGCCGCGTCCCACGGTGTCGAACGTCGGCAAGAGGCTCGAATCGTGCCAGCGCGAGTGCGCGTCGGCCAGCACCCGCGCCGATTCCGCCATGCGCGTCAGAAGCTCGGACGCATCCAGGTGCGGCTCCAGCATCCAGTCGCGCAACGACGGGAGCAGCCGCAAGATCTGCCACAGGCGCCAGTGGCCCGTGCCCGACTCCGCCAGCACGATGCAGCGCGAGGCGGAGAGGTAGAGCGCATGCGACGAATGCAGCCGCGCCCACGCGAGCAGCTCGCGGCGCGCTTCGTCGAACTGCCCGAACCGCGCGGCCGTGTGCGCCAGCCAGCCGGTGCTCTGCCCCGCTTCCCACTCATCCGGTCCTGCCCGCGTGACCTGCAGCCCCGCGGTAGTCGCCTCGTGAAGGACCATGCGCCCTTCCACCGGCGGCCAGATGGCGCCGCTCGGCACGCGCACGTCGGGCGGCAGCGGCGCGTCGGCCGGCCGCGGTGTCTCCGGCTTCTTCTCGACGGCGGCCGCCTTGGTCTTCTCGACGGATCTCTCGGCCGGCGGCGCCGCGACAGGCTTCACGGCAGCGACTGGCTCTTCCACCATCGGCCCGGGCGCCCCCGGCCCCGGCAGCTTCTCCAT
Source organism: Myxococcales bacterium (assembly GCA_036271755.1). Lineage (GTDB taxonomy): Bacteria > Myxococcota > Myxococcia > Myxococcales > 40CM-4-68-19 > 40CM-4-68-19. The sequence goes on from DATBAA010000868.1 coordinate 4,066, forward strand.
GGCGGCGAGAAGCTGCTCGGCGCTGTCCTCGTTGAACCGCGCCCGGGCGAGCTGTCCGTGCGCCGTCGATGCGCGCGCGCGATCGAGCGCGAGCCGCACCGCGAACACGAACGTCTCGCGAATGCCCACGCCAGCGTCCGCCACCGACTCGGTGAGCGCGACGCTGGCGACGTCCTCGCCCAGCGCGGCGCGGACCTCCTCTCGCGACACTGCCCCCGGCAGATCGCGCTTGTTCGCTTGCACCAGCACTCCGACCGGCAGGCCTTCCCGCTTGCGCAAGATGCCGATCAGCTCGCGCACCGCCCGCGCGCTGCGGGCGACCGCTTTTTCATCGCTCGTGTCCGCCACGAAGACCACGGCGTCGGCCGTGTCGAGCAGCGCCTTGCGCCGCGCGGCGAACTCCGGCTGTCCCGGGACGGTGACGATCTGGCAGCGGATCTGCCGTCCCTCGAACGCGCCTCCCACGTACTCCATCCAATCGAAGAACGTCGTGCGGCCACCGGTTTCGGCAGGCGTGTGGACGGTGCGCGAAAAGCTGCGCCCGAGCGCCCGCACGCTGGTCGTTTTGCCGGCTTCCGGCGGCCCGTCGTAGACGATGCGGACGACGATCGGCTCGGGCTCTTGATCGTGCGCCGCCATTGCGTTCACCGGCTTAGACGAACTGCGCGATGTGCTTGTTGACCGCAATGCGGACCATGGCCAGGTTCGAGCCGGCCCGGTCAGCGGCCAGGTAGATGAAGGTGGCGGGGGTGACCATCTTGATGAGGTGGATCTGGTCGCCCAGCGTGATGAGCATGTCCTCGAGCGTGGTCTTGAGCGAGAGCGCCTTCATGATCTTCTGCTTCTGCTTCACCATCTCGCTGTTGTAGGCGCTGGCGGCGGTGAGGTCGAAGTCCGAGCGGGTGGACTTCATGCCCAGCGTCATTCCGGACTCCAGGTCCACCAGTGCACCGGCGATGAATCCCGGCATTTCGGCGGCGACCTTCTCGAAGCTATCGACGATCTGTTTTTCGGCAGGCATTGTAGTAAATCTCCTAGGTTTGGGTTTGGTTGAAGGTGGATTGAAAATTAGCCGACGACGAGGGTCTTCTCGATGCTGGTCAGGTGGTGCCGGGCCAGCGCCAGGTTCGCGCGGGCGCGGTCGAGCGCGACGTAGATGAACATCGCGTCGTTGGAGGTGAGCGGGCGGAGCAGGTGGTACTGCTTGCCCAGGGTGATGAGGATGTCTTCGATGGGGTCGTTCAGGTTGAGCGACTTCATCGTCTTGCGCTTGGCGCGCACGACCTCGGTGTTGCCGGCCGCGGCCAGCTCGAGGTTGAAGTTCGCGCCGCCGCCGGCAGCGCCCAGCATCATGCCGCTGTTGCTGTCGACGATGCACGCGCCGATGATGCCGTCCAGCTCCATCAACTGCGCCAATGCTTCTTTGGAAGTAGCCATCTTGTTCTTACTCCTTGGTTGGGTTGGTTGTTCTCGCGACGTGTGCCAGCAAGCGATTGAAGGCGAGGTCTCCATCGCAAATGAGGACGTACAGGATCTTGTCGTCGGCCCAGCCCGCGCAGGCCAGGTCGTCGATCTGCGCGACCGCCAGGGGCGCGGTGACGAGCGCCGCTTCGAGATCGAGCGCCAGGTCGGCCAGGCTCGCGGCGTCGTGATCTTCGCAGCCGATCTGCGCCAGCGGCGTGCGCCCGCTCTGCGTCCGATCGACGGCGAAGCCGCGCGTGCCGTAGCCCACCGCCGCGCGCAGCCCCGACTCCGCCATCGCCGACAGGTCGGGAAACTCCCGCGCGTTGAGGCCCGCGCCCAGCTCGGGCTGCGAGAAGGTCAGGTACGGCGCATAGCCGCGCCCGCCGTGCTCCACCCAGTTCCAGCGCGAGCTCTCCTCGTGGACCAGGTGCTCGAGCGCCTCGCAGGTGTGGCGCAAGAGCGCCTTGCGCAGCACCGGCGGCGAGACCAGCCCGCGCGCGATCAGCGTCTCGCCCAGCGGCAGGTGATCGTTGCGGCAGAGGTGAACGACGTTCTCCACCTGGTCGCGCGTCAGCGTGGGCGACTCGTCCATGATCACGTCGGTGAGCCGCCGCGTCTGCTGCTTGCTCACCGCCCAGCAGACGCGCCCCAGCTCGACCAGCATGGCGCCGGCCATCGAGCCGTCCGGGCGGTGCCGCACCAGCGCGCCCGAGGAGGCGTCGGGGACGCGCTCGAGCTCGTGGATCACGTCGGCGGCCGCGGGCGCGTTCAAGACTGGCCTCCCGCGGCGAGAAAGCGGGCGACGTTGACGGCGAGGCCGAGGTTGGCAGAGGTGGGGAAGCTCGCCACCAGCACGCGCTTCGGATCTTGTCCTGCCCGCGCCACCACCTCGAACTTCGCCTCGTGAAAGAGGACCAGCTGCGAGAGGTGCGATCGCTCGGAGACCACGGCCGCGGCGCTCTGCAGCGCCGGCAGCAGGGCCGGATCGTCCGAGCAGAGCCGCTGCTCGAGCACCTGGCCGGTGCGCGTGTCCACCCAGGCCGCGCCCAGGCAGTCCGCCGCGAGCTCGGTGAGCTGATCGAGCTGGTTCACGCGCCCACCGTTCCGGACAGGTGACGGACCAGCGCCCAGCCCAGCGCGACGCTGGCCGCGGGCGGCATGGCGAGGATGATGGCCTTGCCGCTTCCCAGCACTGAACAGTAGAGGCTGCGCTCACGGCCGCCCACATAGAGCTCGCGCGCCGGCTCCGGCTGCGTCTGCAGCAGCAGGTCGAGGAGCCGCGCCAGGTTCGGGATCTCGCCGCTGCCCACCAGGACGGCGCGAGTCTCCCGATCGACGACGACCGCTGCCAGGGCGCCGCCGTCCGAGACGGCAGCGCGGAAGGCGTCTTCGGAGGGGTTCATTGCCTTGCACCGGCTTCGGCTGTGAGCCAGCGTGTGAATTGCGCGTACGCGGCGCGGAAACGCCGCACTTCCGAATCGTCGCCGGCGGCGCGGGCCAAGGCGACGGTCAGCCCCGACACGCGCAAGAGCGCCACCATGGTCGAGCCGGCCAGCAGCTCGACGCTGTGGAAGGAGGCGTCGCTCGCCTCTGCAAGCGACTGCGCCAAGGCGATGGCGCGCGGCGCGCCGGCGGCGGGCGTGGGCTCGGCGATGATCTCGGTGACCACGGCCTTCCCATCGACACGATACGCGGAGAGCTGCGGCGCGTTCTCGTTGAGCCAGGATGCGATGCGCGCGACGTCGAAGCCCGCGTCGTCTTCTTCGTCGAGCGCGAGATCCAACACCGGAACGGGAACCGGCACGGGCGCGCGGCGCCCTTCGTCGAGCGAGCGCAGGCTGTCGAGCAGCACGTGCTCGAACGAGCCGCGGATGGTGCGCTGCGCCTGGCCCAGAACGGAGGTCTCCAGCGAGCCGCCGCGCGCCTTGAGGAGCATCAGCAGCGCGGCCATGCCCACCTTGCTGCCGGCCTGGGCGTGAACGAATTCGCCCTCGGACAGCGCAATGGAGCCTTCGACTTCGCCATGCACCTCGATCACCAATGACTTTGCGGAGAGGTGGTACATCTGCAGCAGATCCACGAGGGAGAGGCCGTGCAAGAACCCGTGGAATCCTTCGTCACAGGCGTTGGCGACCTTAAGCGCCTCGGTCAGCTCGCGCGGCGAGACGGGCTTGCTGAGGACGCGCAGAGCGCCGTTGCGCAAGGCCGTTTCGCGATCCTCGACGCTGGCGTTGCTGGCGATGGCGATGCTGCGGGTCATCGGCGCCGAGGCGCGCGCGAAGGCGAAGAGGTCGACTCCGCCCGGATCGCGCATCGACAGGTCGGAGATGAGCACATCCACCCCGGTCCGCAGCAGCAGCGCGGTGGCGGCGCGGGCATCCTCGGCCACCTCGACGCGGTAGCCCCGCGCGATCATGAACTCCGAGATGGCCGCCCGCACGCCCTGATCGACGTCGACGATCACGGCCAGCGGGGGCTGCCCAACGGCCAGGGTCAGATGTGGATTGGAAGCTGCACTGCCAGTCACGCTTGCCACCTGTCTCGGGTCCGTCAAACTGGCGGCAACCGTAGCTGCGCGAAAATCAGTTAGCAATTTGCGTCATCGGAGGTTTTGGACTGAATTTCTGAGGAAATGTGCGCTATTGGCCCCGTGGGCCAGAGTTCAAGCCCCAGACTCAAAATGACACATCGCCTTTGTAAACAGCCGTGGACAGGCGCGTTCTTGGACACACGACAGGAGTTTCAGCTGTACTGGAATTACCGCTTGGCTGTTCCCTGCGTGAAACTGCGGCAAATTGACGCGCCAAAAAAATGACGCCCGATCCGGTCCTGCGGAAGTCCTTGAGATGTAGGCACCTTGGATCAGAAGGGCATTGCGCTCGGGACGGAGCGATCCGTCCTGGAGCGGGCGATTTGGTCGATTGGATCGAGCGCAAGGCCTCCTGCCCGTTCCACTCCTGCGGAAACGCAAAGTACGCTCGAAATCAAGCCATTGGAGGGCGCGGCGATCGCAATTTTCTCCAAGTGAACGCCGTTCACCTTCGCTAAGCGGAAGACCATGAACGCAAAGGTCGCCCAATTCCGCCGCTTGCACGAACAGCGTCCGCTCGTCCTGCCCAACGCCTGGGACGCAGCCAGCGCGCGCGTGATCGAGTCCGCGGGCGCGCAGGCAATTGCCACCACCAGCGCCGCCGTCTCCTGGACCCACGGACGCCGCGACGGCCAGACGCTGCGGCGCGAGGAGATGATGCGCGTCATTCAATCCATCGCCGCGGCTGTCTCGGTGCCGGTGACCGCCGACCTCGAGGGCGGCTACGGCGACGTCCCCGAGACGGTGCGGGCGGTGATCGCGGCCGGCGCCGCCGGCATCAACCTCGAGGACTCGCCGGGCCGCGACGGCCAGACGCTGCTGACGCCCGAGCAGCACGCAGAGCGCATCCGCGCCGCGCGCGCCCAGGGCGATCTGGTGATCAACGCCCGTATCGACGTCTATCTCCTGCAAGCCGGCGAACCCTCGGGCCGCTTCGACGAGGCGGTGCGGCGCGCGAATCTCTACCGCGCGGCCGGGGCGGATTGCCTGTTCGTGCCCGGAGTGGTCGATGCCGGCACCATCTCGCGGCTGGTTCGCGCCATCGACGGTCCGCTCAACATCATGACCATGCCCTCCACGCCGACGGTGCCCGATCTCGGGCGGCTCGGCGTGGCGCGCGTCAGCGTCGGCCCGTTCCTGGCGCTGGCGGCTCTCGCGGCCACGCGGCGCGCCGCCCTGGAGCTGCTCGGGCCGGGGACGTATGGCGCGTTGGCGGAAGGTCTTCCCTTTGGTGAAGTGAATGGAATGTTTGATTCGCGGTAGGTTCTTCCCATGGCAAAGCGCGCCCGCCGCAGTCCGACCGCGCATCAGAAGCCGCCGCGCACCGCGCAGAGCGAGAAGCTGCTGGCGCGGCTGCGGCCCATCTGCCTTTCGCTGCCGGAGGCGACGGAGAAGCTCTCGCACGGCGAGCCCACCTGGTTTGCCGGCAAGGGCAAGGTCTTCGCCATGTTCGACGACCATCACCACGGCGCCGGGCACGTCGCGGTCTGGATTCCGCTCCCGCTCGGCGCGCAAGAAGCGCTCATCGACGCGGACCCGGCCCGCTACTTCAAGCCGCCCTACGTCGGGCCCAGCGGCTGGGTCGGCGTGCGCCTGACGCCGCGTCCAGACTGGGCCGCGGTCACGGGCCTCGTCCGCGACGGATTTCTCCACGTCGCCTCGGCGAAGCTCGCCGCAAAGCTCTAGCCCGGGTCCTCGTGCGGCAAGGCGTTTTCGGCTATGGAGCTTCGATGCTCATTGCCCTGCTCGCCGCGCTCGCCGCCGGGTCCGGACCCATCGACCCCGCGCGTCTCTCCGGCATCACCAAGACGCTGGCCTCCGACGCCTTCGAAGGGCGCGCGCCGGGCTCCGCGGGAGAGGAAAAGACCGTCGCGTACCTGATCGAGCAGTTCAAGAAGCTCGGCCTCGAAGCAGCCGGCGAGAACGGCGACTGGACGCAGACCGTCTCGCTGGTGCACACGCAGGTCCAGCCCGGCGCGGCGATCGCCTTCGAGGTGGGCGGCAACCAGCGCGCGCTCGCCGAATTCGAGGACATCTATTTGAGCACCGTGCAGCCGGTGGAGCGCGCGAAGATTGCGGCGCTGCCCATCGTCTTCGTCGGCTATGGCGTGGCCGCGCCCGAGCGGCAGTGGGACGACTTCAAGGGCGTCGATCTGCACGGCAAGGTCGCGCTTTTTCTCGTCAACGATCCGGACTTCGAGGCGCAGCCCGGCGAGGCAGTGGCGGGCAAATTCGGCGGCAAGGCGATGACCTACTACGGCCGCTGGACCTACAAATACGAAGAGGCGGCGCGGCGTGGCGCGGCGGCCGCGATCATCGTCCACGAGACTCCGGGCGCCGGCTACGGCTGGGTGACGGTGGCCGCTCCGCACGGCGAAAACTTCGACATCGCCGGCGCACCTTCGCGCGTTCCAGTGCAGGGCTGGCTGCAGCGCGCGGTGGCGGTGGAGCTGTTCCAGAAAGCCGGGCTCGATTTCGAGGCATTGAAGATCAAAGCGCGAGACGCGACCTTCCACCCCGTCGAATTGCCGGGCGTGAAGCTCTCTGCCGACCTGCCCGTCGTGCATTCGCTGGTGAAGAGCCGCAACGTGCTGGCGAAGCTTCCGGGCAAGAGCCGGCCGGCGGAGAGCGTGATGTTCTCCGCCCATTGGGACGCTTATGGAGTGGCGCCGGGAGCAGCGGACAAGATTCGCCGCGGCGCCGCGGACGACGCCATCGGCGTGGCCGGGCTCCTCGAGCTGGCGCGCGCCTTCAAGGCGAAGCCGCCCGCGCGGACGGTGATCTTCGGCGTCTGGACGGCGGAGGAGCGGGGCTTGCTCGGCTCGGAGTACTTCGGCTCGCACCCCACCGTTTCGCTGGCGAAGATGGCCGCCAACTACACCATGGACATCTTGCAGACCGCGGGTCCGGCGCGCGACGTGGTGCTGGTCGGGGCCGGGCAGAACGCGCTCGAGCAAGGCCTGACGCGCGCCGCGGCCGCTCAGGGCAGGACGATCACGCCCGACGCGAAGGCCGAGCGCGGGCTCTTCTATCGCGCGGACCACTTTTCGCTGGCGCGCCGCGGAGTGCCGGTGCTGCTGCTGATGGGCATTGGCGGCGGAGCGGATCTGGTGACGGGTGGACGCGCGGCCGGAGATCAGTGGGTCAGCGACTACACCGCGCACTGCTATCACCAGGCCTGCGACTCCTGGAGTGAGTCTTGGGATCTGCGCGGAGCCGCGCAGGACGTGGAGCTGCTCTATCGGGCCGGCGGAGAGGTCGCCAACTCGAAGCAATGGCCAGCCTGGAACGAAGGCTCGGAGTTCAAGGCGCTGAGAGAGAAGTCCGCCGCCGAGCGGTAGGCTCCGCGTGCGGCCTACGCTTGAAATGAGGACATACAGATTGCGAAGCGCATCGACGCCGACGTGGCCGCGGTGATGCGCCGCAACGACGTGCCTGGCGCGGTCTTGATGGTCATCTCGGACGGGCAGGTCGTCTATCGCAAAGCTTACGGCCTGCGCGATCACGAGCGGCAGCTGCCGGCGGAGCTGAGCACGCACTTCGAGATCGGCTCGATCACCAGGCAATTCACCGCCGCGGCGATCCTGCAGCTGCAAGAGGCGGGCAAGATCGACGTCGACGCAAAGCTGTCGAGCTATCTGCCGGACGCGCCGCACGCCGCCGAAGTGACGCTGCGCCACCTGCTCACGCACACCAGCGGCTTGCCGGAATACCTCGACGGCCCGGACATCGACGTCGCGGCCACCAGGCCTGCGACGTTCGAGCAGCTGATGGCGCGCATCGCCGGCAAGCCGCTGGTTCGGCTGGTCAGCGGGCAACATCGTCTCCACCATCGACGACTTGCGCAAATGGGATGCGGCATTGACCGGCGGCAAGGTCGTCTCGAAGAAAAGCTACGCGGCCATGACCGCGCCGTTCATGACGGCTCAGGGTAGCGCCGGCTACGGCTTCGGGCTCTTCGTTGAGTCTGTGGAAGGACAGCCGCGCATCGGGCACACCGGCGGCGCCTTCGGCTTCACCACCGCCGACGAGCTCTTCGTGCGGCAGAAGGTGCGCATCATCGCCTTCACCAACACCGGCGACGACAAGCCCGAGGCGGGCGAGGTGTTGACCACGGCGGTCTTCAACCAGCTCTTCCCGGAGATCGCCGCGGAGGCGCTGCGGCCGGCCGCCGGCGAAGATGCGGCGGCCACCGCAAGCGCACACGCAACCTTCGCGCTGATGCAGCACGGCAGCGGCGACGATTCGGCGCTGGCGCCCAAGCTGGGCGGCAAGATGGCCGCGGGCCTGGCGAAGCGGCTGTCGGAGCAGTTCGGGCCGTACGGCGCTCCGGAGGCGTTCGTCTTCAAAGGCCAGCGCAGCGACGGCGGCCTGCATTGGTTCGACTACTTGATCCAGTTCGGACCCGGCAGCGTGCTCAAGCTCTAAGGCCTGTCTAGCCCGGTGTGCTTACCTGTCGCTTCGCCTGTAGCGCGGCCGCGGACAACCGTCGCCTCCCAGGAGACATCGTGCGGCCTGAGCGGACCAGCCCGGTTCGTGGCGTCTGGCTGTCTACCGTTAGTAGAAATCCGGGCTCGAAATAGGGGTTCGACGGCGGTGGTTTCGTCCTTGCACTGATCCAATCCAAACGGAGGTACGCAATGAAGATCAAGACAGGCCTGAAGTCCGGCCGCATCACCCAGAACCACAACCAGTCTCTCCGCTAGCCTGACCGGGCGGGACGGCGCAAACCGTCCCGCCCTTTTTTCGCGCTTGAACATGCCTTGACAAGTATATTCCCCGTTAAGTACATACTTGCCATGGAATCTGCGTTCGCCATCCTCGCCGAGCCCAGCCGACGGGCGATCTTGAGCTTGCTCGCCTCGTCGGAACAGTCGGTCGGCGAGCTCGAGACGCAGCTGCGCATCCCCCAGCCTTCGGTCTCGAAGCACCTGCGCGTGCTGCGCGAGGCCGGCCTGGTCGAGTCGCGCGTGGACGCGCAGCGCCGGCTCTATCGGGTGCGGGCGCAGCCGCTGATGGAGATCGACGAGTGGCTTGCGCCCTTCCGCCACTTCTGGACCGCGCACGTCGACGCGCTCGAACGCCACCTCGATCGCATGGATCAGGCCCCGCGAAAGAAGGAGAAGAAGCGATGAGCAAGTACGTTGCTGGTCCGGCCTCGGGCGCTGACGTCCGCAAGGACGGAGACATGTGGACGCTCATCCTGGTCCGCGACCTTCGCCACCCGCCGGCAAAGGTTTGGGAAGCGCTCACCGACCCCGCGCAGCTGCGCGAGTGGGCGCCGTTCGACGCCGACCGGAACCTGGGCGCCACCGGCGCCGCGAAGCTGTCCACGGTTGGAGTGCCGCAGGTCGCCGAGATCCAGGTGAAGCGCGCCGACCCGCCCAAGCTGCTCGAGTACAACTGGGGCAAACAGGAGCTGCGCTGGGAGCTGGAGCCGCGGGAAGGCGGCACACGGCTGACACTCTGGCACAGCATCGATCGCGGCTTCATCTCCATGGGCGCCGCGGGCTGGCACATCTGCTTCGACGTGCTCGATCATCACCTCGGCGGGGAGCCGCTGGGACGCATGGTCGGCGCCGACGCGCTGAAGTTCGGCGACTGGCAGCGTTTGAATGCCGAGTACGCGAAGCAGTTCGGCGTCGAACCGCCCAGCTGGCCTCCGCGGAGCTGACATGTCTCGCGCCAGGATCGGCTTCTGGATCGCCACCGTCCTCTTCTGCCTGCAGATGAGCTTCACCGCTTATGCGCAGCTGCGGCTGCCGCAGGTGGAGGCGGCGTTCAAGCACCTGGGCTTCCCGGCGTACTTCCGGGTCGAGCTCTCGTGGGCCAAGCTCCTGGGCGTGGTGCTGCTGCTGGCGCCGGTGCCGGCGCGGGTCAAGGAGTGGGCCTATGCCGGGTTTGCCATCAATCTGGTTTCGGCGTTCATCGCCCATCTCGCGGTGGGTGACGGCCCCGAGGCGTGGGGTTATGCGGTGGGTACCGGATTCCTTTGGGCGCTGTCGTATGTCTTCTGGCGCCGCACGGAGAGAGCATGAGCGCGTCGGACAAGATCACGCAGCGCATCGAAGAGCTGGGCGACTGGCGCGGCAAGACGCTCGCGCACGTGCGCAAGCTCATCCACGACGCCGAGCCGGACATCGAGGAAGAGTGGAAATGGATGGGCACGCCGGTCTTTTCCCGCGACGGCATCGTCTGCACCGGCGAGTCGTACAAGCAGGTGGTGAAGCTCACCTTCGCCCGCGGCGCGTCGCTCGACGACCCGAAGAAGCTGTTCAACTCCAGCCTGGAGGGAAACACGCGCCGGGCCATCGACCTTCGCGAGGGCGAGAAGATCAACGAGGCCGCCTTCAAGAAGCTGATCAAGACCGCCGTGGCCGCCAACGCGGCGGCGCTCGCCAAGAAGCCCGCCAGGAAGCGCGCGAAGAAAACCAAACCCGCGAGCTAGCGGTCGGCGATGTCGATGTCCTGCAGGTATGCCGAGGCCGCGACGATGCTGGCCGCGCTCCAGCCCCAGTTGGCGCCGCTGCCGTCGGCGGCGCAGGTGCCGTCGGTGTGGACCGCGAGCAGGTATCCCTGGCTTGTGAGCACGCCCGCGCCGGAGCTGCCGCCCAAGGTGTCCAGGTCCGCGTAGTAGATCTCGTCGTGGCAGGCGCCCGCCAGCGTTCCCTCCGCGATGACCTTGGGCCTGCCGCGCGGGTGCTGGATGATCGCCAGCGCATCGGTGGGCCGG
>DATBAA010000869.1:0-3869 GCA_036271755.1 Myxococcales bacterium
AGGCGATGTCGTCGGCCGTGCCGTGATCGGGGCTGGTGCGGACGAAGGGCAGGCCCAGCGTCACGTTCACCGTCTCGCGGAAGTCGAGCAGCTTGGCCGGGATGAGCCCCTGGTCGTGGTAGAGCGCCACCACCGCGTCGAAGTCGCCCCGCACCGCGCGCGGGAAGAGTCCGTCCGCCGGCCAGGGTCCGGTCGCGTCCACGCCCGCGGCGCGGGCGTCAGCGATGGCCGGCGCCACGATGCGCGCCTCTTCGTCGCCGAAGATGCCGCCGTCGCCCGCGTGCGGGTTCAAGCCCAGGACGGCCACGCGCGGCCGGGCGATACCCCAGCGTTCGCGCAGAGAGCTCGCTGCGAGCTGGGTCACGAAGGAGATCTGCGCCGCCGTCAGCCTCCGCGGCACCTCGCTCAAGGCCAGGTGGTTGGTGGCCAGCACCACCCGCAGGCGCGGGCCGGCGAGCATCATCGCCACCCGCGCGGAGGCCAGGTCCGCCAGCCGCTCGGTGTGGCCGGCGAAGCCCTTGGCGCGCAAGGCGACGCGCTCCTTGGAGAGCGGCGCGGTGCAGATGGCGCGGACCGAGCCCTTCAGCGCGGCGCGGGCCGCCGCATCGACGCAGGCCAGCGCCGCCGCTCCAGCTTGCGCGGGCCCCGCACCCTCTGCCGCTGTCTCGTTGACCTGGGCTTCGAAGGGCACGCCCAACAGCCGCGCTGCCCGCTGCAGCACCGCGGCTTCGCCGAAGACGACCGGCTCGACCTGGGCCCGCACCCGCTCGTCGCGCAGCGCGGCCACCACCACCTCGGGACCGATGCCCAGCGCATCGCCCATCGAGATGGCGACGGGGACCACTAGAGCAGCACTTCGATCTGGGCGGTCTTGCGCAGCTGCGACAGGTAGCGCTCGCGCTCGTGCATGATCGACTCGTTGGCCAGCTGCTTGCGGATCTCCTCCTGCACTTCCGCGAGCGGCTGCGTCCGGACCTTGCGGCTGTCCTCGACCATCACCATGTGAAAGCCGCTCGGGAGCCGGATCAGGTCCGAGACGGTGCCGGGCTTGAGCGTGAAAGCGGCCTGCTCGATGGCCACCACCATCGACCCGCGGCGGATGTAGCCCAGGTCTCCACCTTCGTGCGCCGACGGCCCGTCGGAGAGGTCGCGCGCCACCACCGCGAAGCTCTCACCGGCCTTTACGCGGCGCTGCGCCGTCTCGGCCTTTGCCTTGGCAGCGGCCTCTTCCGCCGGCGACGCGCCCGCCTTGACGGCGATGTAGATGTCGCGCGCGTGCACCTCGTACTCCGCGTCCTTGATGCCGTTGGCGTAGGACTGCAGCACCTCTTCGTTGGTCACGTTGCGCGGCTTCACCTTGTACTGCAGCAGCTGCATCATCAGCTGCTGGCGGCGAAGCGACTCGCGCACGGTCTCGATGGAGATGCCCTGCTGAGCCAGCGCGTCCTTGAACTGGGTCACGTCCAGGTTGTTCTGCTTGGCCAGCGACTCGAGCAGGTGCTGCACGACGTCGTCGGCGATCTCGATGCCCAGCGAGCTGGCCTCGCCGGCCACCAGGTGCTCGTCGATGAGCTGGTCGAGGCCCTGCTTGAGCAGCGCCTGCCGCTGCGGCTCGCCCGAGGGGCCGGCCGGCGTCCGCACCAGCTCGGGCCCGACGCGCTCCTGCACTTCGGAGAGCGTGATGGGCGCGCCGTTTACCACCGCGGCGATGCGATCTTTGATCTCCGCGCGGGCGGAGGAGGCGCAGAGAAGAACGAGCAGAATCGTCGAGTGGCGCATGAGGGCACGCAGCATAGCGGATCTCCTACTTCAGGAGTGCAAGAGACGACGCGTCGACCTTGATCTCCGCGCCCGAGCGCAGCTGGACGAGCAGCGCCCGCTCTGCCTGGGCGCGCTTCTCCACCGTGGCGCGCAGCTCGGCGTCGCGCTTCACGTCCTCGAACTTGCGCAGCCGGGCGGACCTTCGGCCCAGCAGCTTGAAGACGTGGAAGCCGTAGGGCGACTCCACCACGCCAGAGGTCTTGCCGTTGCCCAAGCCGAAGCAAGCGTCGTCGAACGCCTTGGGCATGCGGCCGCGCGAGAACCAGCCCAGATCTCCGCCCAGCTTGCCGTCGGGTGAGATGCTGAGCTTCTGCGCCAGCTGGTCGAAGGCCGCCCCTTTGCGAAGCTGGTCGAGCGCGCTCTTGGCCTCCTCTGGCGTGCGCACCGCGATCTGCAGGCAGTGGACCGCCTCGGGCTCTTCGAACTGCGACTTGTGCGTGTCGTACCAGGCGCGCGTCTCGGCCGAAGAGGCGATCTCCTTCTTCGTCTGCTCGGCGACGTACTTCTCCGCCAGCAGCCGGTCGCGCATCTCCTCGGGGTCGCCGGCCGGCAGGCTCTCCACCGCGCGCTGCAGCTCGGCGTCGTTCACCGTCAGGCCGGCCTTCTTCGCCCGCTCGAGCACCAGCGCGCGGTCCACGAGGCCGTCGAGCAGCGCCCGGGCAAACTTGGGAACGTCCTGCGCCTCGACCGACGCGGGCGCCTCGCCGTTGCTCTGCCGCAGCCGATCGAGCTCGAGCTGCAGCCGCGCCACCGGAATGGCCACGCCGTCCACGGTGGCCGCCGCGGGTGGTGGCGCAGGCGGCGGCGATGGCGCCCTGCGGCAGCCGCAAAAGACGAAAAGGCCGAGCGCGGCGATCGCGCTGCGGCCTTTCCGGTCGAACGGCAGTCTCATCGGGACGCTATTTGCCGATCTGCGATGAGGTGGTGGACGGCGCCTGGGGCGCGGCCGGGGGCCGGGCCATCTGCGGGGCCTGCGGCGAGACACCCGTGGCGCGGGCGACGCTGGGGGCCTGCATTCCCGGCATTCCGGGCATTCCCGGCTGGGCTCCGCCGGCGCCTTCGACGGTGATCTTGGCCAGCTCGTCGTCGTTGACGGTGACCTTGGTCTGCTCGCGCAGCTTCTTCACCCACTCATCGTACTCGTGGCTGCGGCGCTCGCGGGCCATGCGGCCGCGGATCGACTCCTTCGAGTCCTCGAAGCTGCGGTTGAGGGCAACGGTCTTCACCTGCAGCTTGAGCAGCTCGACGCCCGTCGAGGTCTCGACCACGCCGGACTTCTCGTTGGGAGACTTGAGGTTGAAGGCCGCGTCGGCCAGCTCGCTGTTGTAGTTCTTGGCCAGCTCTTCCTTGGTGCTGAAGCGCAGGTCGCCGCCCATGGGGGCGGTGAGGGCGTCCTTGCTCTCCTTGGTGGCGGTGAGCTGGAAGGCGTTGGCCTCGCCCTTCTTCTCGCGGGCGTCGATGTCCTTGAGGATGCCGGCCATCTTCGTCTTGGCGGCGGCCTTCTCCTTGGCGTCCTTGGCGGGCAGGAAGATGTGGAAGACGCGGGCGCGCTCGGGCTTCTGGAAGTCGTCGAGGTGCGCGTCGTAGAACTTCTTCAGGTCGGCGTCGGCGATGTCCCCGCCGGCCAGCCGCTCGTCGAGCTGCTTCTTGATCAGCTCCTGGATCATGGCGCGCTTCATCTGCTCGCGCACGGCCGGGCTCTTGTCGAGGCCCTGCTTCTCGGCCTCCTGGGCCAACAGCTCGTTGCGGATCAAGTTGTCGAGAAACTCCTTCTTCCGCTCGAGCGTGTTGTAGCGCGCGCGCAGGAACGGGCTCGTCTCTTCCAGCCGCTTCTTCATCTCGTCGGCGGTGATGGTGTCGTTGCCCACGGTGGCTACGACGGGGCCCGACTTCGCCGCGCCGCCGTCCTTCTTGCAGGCGGAGAGAGAGAGCGCGGCTAGGAGGCCGCAGAGGAGGGTAAGGTTACGTGTATTCATTGAAGATTCGTCCTTCGGGAAAGTGGCCGGGAGGGGATACCAGACCAAACAGGCCTCGGCTAGGTTTACTTC
>DATBAA010000870.1:0-1735 GCA_036271755.1 Myxococcales bacterium
TCTTCGTTTCAACCGCAAAGCGCGCGAAGCGCGCAAAGGTGCTGCAACCTGGGCCGCCCGATCTTTGGGCGGACCCGTGCGGTGCGCCACCCGTTGCCAAACGCGACGGGTGGTGTTCAAGAAACCAAGAAAGAGCCTTGCTGGCCTCGCTGGAGACTCTTTGCGCGCTTGGCGCGCTTTGCGGTTGAAACGAAGGGGTCAGCTCGACGCGGATTGGAAGAAGGCGCGGGCGCGGTCGCTCTTTGGGTTGTCGCAGACGTGGGAGGGTGGGCCGTCTTCGACTAGCTTGCCTTCGTCGAAGACCCAGATGCGCGAGGCGACGCCGCGGGCGAAGCCCATCTCGTGAGTGACCACCAGCATGGTGCAGGTGCCGGCCAGGTCGCGCAGGACGGCCAGGACCTCGCCGCGCATCTGCGGGTCCAGGGCGCTGGTGGGCTCGTCGAGGAGCAGGACTTCGGGCTGCATGGCCAGCGCGCGGGCGATGGCGACGCGCTGCTGTTGGCCGCCCGAGAGCTGCGCTGGACGGGCCGCGCGGCGATCGGCCAGGCCGACGCGAGCCAGCAGCTGCAGCGCGCGCTCTTCGACGGCTTTGGGATCCTCGCGGCGGACATGCAGCGGCGAGAGGCAGACATTCTCCAGCACGCTCAAGTGCGGGAAGAGATGAAAGCCCTGGAACACCATGCCGACCTTCGCGCGCAGCGGCAGCAGCTGCGGCGCGTCGGGGCGGGTGCGCGGCTGCAACGACAGCCCGGCGATCTCGACCGAGCCCTGATCGAACGAGTTAAGGCCGTTGAGGCAGCGCAAGAAGGTGCTCTTGCCGCCGCCCGAGGGACCGACGAGCGCAATCGTTTCGCCCTTGTCCACCGACGCGTCGATGCCGCGCAGCACCTGCCGCGAGCCGTGGGACTTGTGCAGATCTTTCACGCAGAGAATCATGCCGGCTCCCCGCCCGCCGCCAGCTTTGCTTCCAGCCGCGCCGCGAGCCTCGCCAACGGATAGCTCATCAAGAAGTAGAGCAGGGCGCAGAGCGCGCCCGGCACCGCCCACGAACGCACGTCCACCGCGGTGATGGTCATCTGCTTGGTCAATTCGACCACCGTGATGACGGACACCAGCGAGCTGTCTTTCAATAAGGCAATCAAATCGTTGGTCATGGCCGGCAGCGCCGTGCGCAAGGCTTGCGGCAGCAGCACGAGCCGCAGCGACTGCGCCCGCGAAAGACCCAGCGCCGCCGCGGCTTCGCTCTGGCCGACGGGAATGGACTGCAACGCCGCGCGGTGCACTTCGGCTTCATAAGCGCCGTAGTTCATTCCCAGGCCGAGAATGGCGGCGGCAAACGCCGACAGATGCACGATGGGCGCGAGGCCGTAATAGAGGATGTAGAGCTGCAGCAGCACCGGCGTGCCGCGAAACGCCTCGACATAAGCCTGCGCGCAGAAGCTGGTGACTTTACCGCCATAGAGACGCGCGAGCGCGAGGCCAAGCCCGAGCGGCACGGCCAGCGCCATGGCCAGGAACGAGATCACGAGAGTGATCCACGCTCCCTTCAGGAAGAGCCACAGCTGGGCCTGGTCCATCTCGGCCCGCGGCGCGTCGGCGCCAGAGGCATCCACGCCGGGCGTCGTCAGCTCCGGCAGCTGCCAGCGCGCGTAGATGGCTTTGAGCTCGCCGTTGTCTTGCAGCTTCGCGAGCGCGTCGTTCAAGGCATTCAGCAGGGTCTCGTCGCCCTTGCGCA
>DATBAA010000871.1:0-6640 GCA_036271755.1 Myxococcales bacterium
GGCTCCTTCACCGGCGCGGACCGGCAGAAGCTGGGCAAGTTTGAATTGGCCAACCGTGGCACGCTTTTTCTCGACGAGATCGGCGATCTGGCGCTCGAGCTGCAGGCGAAGATTCTGCGCGCGCTGCAGGAGCACGAGATCGAGCGCGTGGGCGGCGAGAAGCCCATTCAGCTGGAGCTGCGGGTCATCTGCGCCACGAACAGAGACCTCTCGAAGCGCGTGCTGGGGAACAAGTTCCGCGAGGACCTCTACTGGCGGCTCAAGGTGGTGCCCATCGAGCTGCCTTCGCTGCGCGAGCGGCGCGAGGACATTCGCGATCTGGCGCAGCACTTCCTGGCGCGGGCCGGCGCCGAGCACGGGCGTCCGGCGCAGTCGCTCTCGGAAGGCGCGCTGGTGTTGCTCGAGCGCTACGGCTGGCCGGGCAACATCCGCGAGCTCGAGAACGTCATGGCGCGCATGTCGGTCATCTGCGACTCACAGGTCATCGAAGAGGCCGACCTGCCCTACGACTTCGCGCTCGGCGCCGGCTCCAGCGAGGAGCCCACGCCCGAGCAGCAGAGCCTGGACGGCGCGCTGGCCACCTTCGAGCGCAGCTTCTTGCGCAAGGCCTTGAAGCGCAACGGCTGGAACCGCAAGCTGACCGCGCAAGAGCTGCGCATCGGCTACTCGACCTTGAAGGCCAAGCTGCGCGGCTATGGCTTAGGTCACGAGAACGACGGCGACGACGACTGAGCCGGCAGCGTGATGGTGAAGACGCTGCCCTTGCCCATGGTGCTCTTCACCGACACCGAGCCGCCGTGCGCGATGACGATGCGCCGCACGTTGGGAAGCCCCATGCCGACGTGTGCGCCAGTCCGCTTGGTGGAGTTGAACGACTCGAAGAGCCCCGAGAGCCGGTCGGCCGCGATGCCGGTGCCCTGATCCTCGACCTGCAGATCCGCCAGGTCCTCGTCGCGGCTCACGCTCAAGAGCACCCGCGAGCCGCGCGGAGAGGCCTCGATTGCGTTGCGGGTCAGGTTGAGCACCGCGCGTTCGAGCAGGAAGCGATCGCCCCGGATCCAGGTGCTGGCGGGCGCGGACTTCACTTCCACGGAGACGCCCGTCTCGGCGGCGTAGGCCAGCGCGTTCTCCTGGATGCTGTGCGCGAAGGCGTTGAGCTCGACGGGAGTGAACTCCGCCGGCTTGGCCTCGCGGGTCAGATCGGAGAAGTCGGCGACGAAGCGGCGGATGGTGCCCACTTCCGCTGCGAGCGATTCGCGGATGCGCGGCAGGTACCCCGGATCGCCGGTGGCGGCCAGCTGCTCGATCTGCTTGAGGATGGCGAGCCGATGACCCAGGTCGTGGGTGATGCCGGCGGCGAGCTGGCCGGCGGTGCGAAAGCGCTCCTCCATCTCCAGGCCAGCCAGCATCTTCCGCGCCTGCGCGTAGCCGAGCGAGATCGAGAGCAGGAGCGTGGCGAACGCTCCCAGGCCGAGGACGATGAGCGCTTCGCGCGCGCCGCGCAGCGCCTCGTCCGCGGGCTGCTCGATGGCGATGATCCAGTCCAGTCCTTCTTGCAAGAACGCCCAGCCGGCCAGCACGTCGCGATCTTCCGCGTTGTGCAAGCGCCGCGGCGCCGGAACGCCGCGCGCCAAGGCTGCAGCCGCGACGGACTCCGCGACCGGCTTTCCGCTGAGCACGGACGCGCGCAGCGCCCCCTCTCCGGCGCCGATGAGCCTTCCGGTGCTGTCGAAGGCGAGCGCGTACCCTTCGCGGCCGACCCGGATGCGCTGCACCTGCCGCTGCAGCTCCAGCAGATCGAGCGTGGCGCAGACGGTCTTTCCCGGAGCGCCGGTGGGTGCGCAGGCGTCCATGGCCGGCGCCAGATCGACCGTATAGGTCGGCGAAAAGACCTCGCCGCCGTTCAGCGCTTGAGCGAGCTGCGCCGGCGAGAGCTTGGCCGGAAGATCGGCCTGCGGCGAATCCTTGGTGACGATGCGCAGCCTCCCCAGGCTGGGCGCGTCCAACGAGGCTTCGCGCAGCTTGCGCGCGCCGTCCGGCTCCGTGCCCACCGCCGAGGCCAGCGTGCGGAGCATCTCGCGCTGCTGGGCCACGTAGGCGCTGAGCCGCGCGACCGCTTGCGCGGCGATGGCATCGAGGGCCGCGTTCGAGGCGCGCTCGCCGCCGCGTTGGAGCAGCTGCAAGCCGGCGGCTGCCAAAAGCGTGATCGGCAATACGCCCGAGAACACCACCAGGAGGGCCAAGGTCACCGCCGCCCGGCGCCGGTTCACGGTCCCACCTCCCAACTGCCGACGCTCTGCCAGAATTGGGTGCTGGCCACGTTCCTGATGCGCGCGTCGATCGCCGCGGTCGCGACGATGTTGCACACGATGACGAAGGGCGGGTCGCTCGCGAGCTCGCGCTGGGCCGCGGGCCAATCGCGCTCGTTCAACGCAGCGTCGAGCCGCGGGTTCGAGTAGCGGACCAGGCTGGCAAGAACGGCTCCCGTACGCCATTGCTCCAGGGCGAGCGTCACGGGCGAAGCGCGAGGCCGGAAGGTCAGCAGATCGAAGTCCTGGAACTTGCCGAACTCCGACGGCTCGTGAATGTGGAGATCTCCGGCGTGCTCGCCCAGGGTCCTGCCGAGCGCGAGTCCGAAACGCTCGATGTTGGGAAAGCTGCTGATCTCCAGCTTGCGCTCGGGAAGCCGGACCTGCTGCCGTTCTTTGAGCTCGCCATCCGGCGCCGAGCAGTCGTCGCCGTCGCCGAACGCCAAGATTCGCAGGTCCCGCACCCGGAGCAACCTGGCCAGGTTCAAGCGCTCGGCCTGCGACAACCGGGCGGTGTTGAACGCAACGCCGTTCGACAACGGGCTCGAGAGCTTCGCGATCCGCAAGCGCGAGATGCCGTCGAGAAACTCGACCCACCGCGGGTTGATCTGCGGCAGGACGTCGGCCTCTCCCTGCAGGAGATGGCCCAGCGCCTCTTGCGCCGTGTCGTAGGCATTCAGCGTCACCGTCGTGACGTGACCCGGCACGCTCGTCCGGTTGCGCAGCACCATGTGCCGGTCGTCCTGCTCGACGAGCGCGAACGGACCGGTGCCGAGCTCCACGCCACCGTGCTGCCGGTGCACGTAAGCCTCGGCGACGCGCATCTCCACCGGCGTCGTCGCCTCCGCGGACTCGATGAGGATGCTGCCGTTCTCGCTGCTCACCTTCAAGGCGGCAGATTCGAGCGAGCGGGCGACATCGGCCGCGGTCACGGCCGAGCCGTCGCTGAAGGCGGCGTCTGTTCGCAGCCACACGCGCATCGCGCGGGCCGACAAGTTCTCCACGCGTTGCGCCAGCACCGGCGTGGTTCCGCCGTCGTTTTCGATGCGGATGAGCGGCTCGAACACCATCAGCCGCGGGACAGCAGACCAGTCGTTGGCATTGCCGGCGCTCAACGGCGACAACTTGCCCGTGACGGCAACCCGAAGGTCGAACTTGTGCCCGGCCGGTACGCGCCCGCACGCCGCCAGGAGGAGGAACCATGGAATGGTTCCTCGAATCCGGAGGCGCCTCGTCGCGGAATGCCGGGCGCAAATCTGTCGAACGGAGGCTCTCAGATCGGCTCCCGCATGCAGCCGATCTGTACACCGTTTCGATGGGTCTCGCGAAGCCGCCCGGAGGCGCCTTCTTTTCTAGCGGACCACGCTCAGTCGCGGTGGTGCCCGGCGCTGTTGGCGACGGGAAAAGTCTCCGAGGGCTCCTTGGACGCGTCGACGGTGCGGTCGTTGCGGAGGAGAAAGGGCATCACATCGATGTTGCCGGGGCACAGGCGGACAACGCGGCTGCTCTTACGGCTGGATCGCTTCAGGTTCATGGGGTTTCTCCGGATTAAATAGAAGGGGGAAATTCTGCCAGGTAACGACTTTTGATGGTTTCGCGGAAGCTGACCTCGAAGGTGTTCTTGTTGCAGAACACCTCGTCGCGCCTCCCGGTGCTGATGAACTTTGCGCCCAGACATCCGCCGACGCAGACAGGCATGTACGCGCAGTCGCCGCACTGCTCCCACGGGCGGAGCTCCAGGAGCGGCGCGATCTTCTCGGGGTCGCGCGAAGTAACTTTGGTCACTTCCATGTCCGGCATGCCGGCGACGGCCGGACATTTATAGACGCGACCCTCGGGATCGATGGTGTAGGTGTGCTTCCAGTGCAGCTCGCACGGTCCCAGCAAGCCTTCCAGCGTCTCGCCGTTGAGGATGGGCGCGACCATCTTGCGCCGCTCGAGGCTCTTGTTGAGCTGGACCAGGGTCTGCGTCTCGGTCTGCGAGGTGCAGCTGGTGCAGGTGCCCTGTTCGACCACGGGCTTGAAGTTGACCCCCTCCAAGAGCCCGGCAACGCCGGAGGCCGTCAGGCGGTCGAGCACCTTTTCGTAAGAGTCGACCTGGTCGGGCTTGAAGTTGCCGCCGATCCGGACGCGGATGCCACTCTTCGCCAAAGACACCACGTTCTCATAGATGGCGTCGAACGAGCCGCGCCCGTCGCGGTAGACGCGGCCGGAGTCGTGCGATTCCTTGTCGCCGTCGAGCGTGACCTTGAAGACGCCCTCGCCGTACTGCTCCATCTTCTTCGCGAAGGGGACGTCCAGGAGCACGCCGTTGGTGGTCATCTGCCAGACGAAGGTGCCGCCGCGCGCTTTCATGGCGCTGCTGAAGATCTCGGCCGTGCGCAAGCAGAAGTCCTTGCGCGTGGTCGGCTCGCCGCCGAAGTAGTGCACGTGCAGGTTGCGCAGCCCACGCTCGTCGATCAGACGTAGAACCCACTCCAGCGTCGCGTCCTCGGTGTGCGACGTCATCTTGGTGAAGGCGGGGAAATCCTTCTGGAAGCAGTAGTTGCAGGCCAGGTTGCACTGCAGGGTCGGCATCAGGGTGACGAAGAGCGTTCCCGGCACCCCGTCGCTGGCCTTGTCCAGGTGGGCGCGCAGCCGGCGATCGTCGACGCCGCGGTCCTCGACCAGGAAGGCGTCCTCGAGCAGCACTTCCTGCGTCTGGCGCTCGTCGGCGCTGGCAGGCGTCGGGTCTTGCTTCCAGCGGTCGAGCGCCTTGAACGTGTGATCGTCGATCCCAATGTACCGGTCGTCGAGGACGCTGTAGAGCACGTGCTCTCCAGGCCGGACATTTTCGTAGGAAACGACGAATCGCGATAGCTGCATTGCAACTCTCCATCGCAACAGCGGTGCCAGATCCAACAAACCAGGCCCGCGCAGAGGGACAAGAGCCAGTTTTCGAGCCGAGGGCCAATTTTCCGGCCGCAACGATTGGGCTCTCTTTCAGGCTTGACGGTCCGGGCAAGACCCTAGATACGAGGGCTCTAACCGCCTAAAAGCACAATAAATTCGGTATTTTGCACGTAGGGCCAGGAGTTCGGCCGGTAGGGCTGGGATCATGGCTCTCGCGTTTGGCGGGATGTGGCGCGCCACTTGCTCTGTTCTCGGCATGTGAACCCACAAAAACTGATTGCCGTCCGGCACCTTCGGGCCGGCGGACGCCTGATTCCAGTTCACTTTTTCCGTAACGATGGGGGTTCGGTGGCCGGCAGATTCGTGCTGAGCGCCCAGGACACCCCCATCGTCGATGGCCCCAACCCCGAAGCAGTTCTAGATTTGATGCGCGATGTCATCGACGGCCTTTTGCTCGCCAGGAAGACCGCGTGAGCGTGGCCGGCCGCTGGGCCGCCTCTGACGGGGCCCTTCCGCAAGGTGAAGCCGCCGAGCTACAGCGCCATGTGAATGCCGGGCGCCTGGCTGCTTCGGTTTCGCATGAAGTGATGAGCGCCTTAGGCGTGGTGCAGACGGAGCTTGGGTTCCTCTGCGATCTGATGGACGGCCCGCCCCGCCCCGGCCAGGCGCGCGAGGTGGCCGACGACGCGCGCACCGCCATGTCCCGCGCGGTGCAGCGGGTGGCGGCAGTGCTCAGCCTCGCGCGGGCGCGCCCGGGCGGCATTGCCCAGGTGGACGTGAAAGAAGCCGTCGGCGCCGCGCTCTTCGAGCTGGACTCGCGGCTCTCCGCGCATTCTGTGGTGCGCGACTTCCACTCCGTCCCCATGGCCCTCGCCGACCGCGGCGCGCTGCTCCAGACGCTCGTGTCCGTGCTGCTCGACGCAGCAGATGCGACGCCGGTTCGTGGACGCATCGTCGTGACCCTCCGCACCGAAGGCTCACAGGTGCTGGTCATGATCGAAGATCAAGGGCCGGCCCCCATGGCCCCCGATGCCGTGGCAGAGCGTATCCATACGCCAGTCTGGATCTCGCGCAGCGTGGCCCGTTCGTTCGGTGGCGAACTGACCATCAGCTTCGGTCCGCTGGGTGGCCGGAAGGTTTCGCTGCGTCTGCCTGCTGTTTGAGCCGTCTCGCGGCGGCCACGCCCAGCACGCCCGCAGCGGCAAAGGCCAGCGCGAAGAGCACCCAGACGAGGCCCGGCTGCAACGTAGCTCCCTGCTCCAGCGCCTCGGCCGAGGGCAACAGCGAGCCTGCCCACGAATAGAGGACGACGCCCGGCGCCATTCCCAGGGCGGTGCCCAGCGCCATGTCGCGCAGCCGCATGCCGGTCAGCCCCAGGACGGCGTTGCTCGGCGTGTACGGCAAGATCGGCGAGAGCCGCACCAGCGCCACGGTGACGA
>DATBAA010000872.1:0-2509 GCA_036271755.1 Myxococcales bacterium
ATGGCTTGTTCGCGCGGCTTCTTTCCGCCCTCGCGCTCGAGATGGTCGCTCAGGTCGCTGACGACCTCTTCGATGCCTTGCGCGAAGCAAGCCTGCAACTCGGGGCCCTTGCGAGCCGCGTCGGGGGCGAGCGCGGAGAGCGGACAGCCGCCGGCGGGGTCGTCGCGATGCTTCGGAGTCAAGTAGTCGCGCGCGTGCTCCTTCCAGCCGCCCGCTTCGATCTGCTGCTTGAAGTCGGCGTTGGACCGCTCGAAGACGCACTTCACCGCCTCGCGCTCCAGCTCGTCCTTGCCGCTGAAGTGGTTGTAGAAGCCGCCGTGGGTGAAGCCTGCGGCCTTCATGAGATCCGCCACTCCCACGCCGTCGAACCCGCGCTCGCGGAAGAGCTTCTCCGCGACCTGGAGGATCTCCTGCCGGTTCTTCTCGCTCTCTTGCCTCGTCACCCGCATGCCCGGAAGAGTAGAGCGCAAGCGCCCAAGAGGCAATGATGACGGCCGTCATCGAAACTCCGAATCCGTTTGATGATGACCGTCATCAATCAGACCGGACGCAGCAAAGGAGGCAGTCATGGGCAAGCACGACGGCAAAGTGGCAGTGATCACCGGCGGAACTTCGGGCATCGGCCTCGCGACGGCGGCGCGGCTGGCGGAAGAGGGCGCGCACGTCTTCATCACCGGCCGCAGGCAGAGCGAGATCGACGCGGCGGCCAAGAAGCTGGGCTCGCGCGTCACCGCGGTGCAGGGCGATGTCGCCAAGCTCGCGGACCTGGACCGGCTCTACGAGACCGTGAAGCGCGAGAAGGGCCACATCGACATCCTCTTCGCCAACGCCGGCCTGGGCGAGTTCGCGCCGCTGGGCCTCATCAGTGAAGAGCACTTCGACAAGATCTTCGACGTCAACGTGAAGGGCCTGCTCTTCACCGTCCAGAAGGCGCTGCCGCTCTTCAAGGACGGCGGCTCCATCATCTTGAACGCGTCCGTCGTCGCGTCCAAGGGACTGCCGGCGTTCAGCGTCTACAGCGCCACCAAGGCCGCCGTCCGCAACTTCGCGCGCAGCTGGTCCAACGACCTGCGCTCGCGCAAGATCCGCGTCAACGCGGTCAGCCCCGGCGTGGTTCCGACTCCGGGATACTCCACCGGCCTCAAGCTGGACCAGCAACAGATCGACGGCTTCGTCGCGAGCCAGCTGGCTTCGATTCCCGCCGGGCGCGTCGGCACCACCGACGAGATCGCCAAGGCCGTCTCCTTCCTGGCCTCGGACGAGAGCAGCTACGTCAACGGCTCGGAGCTCTTCGTCGACGGCGGCCTCGCCCAGATCTGACATAGAGTGCAGCCTCTCCAAAAAGGGGCTGCACTTGAGTTTGTTCTCGGTCGTCATGGCTGCCGTCGCCGTCACTTTGGCGGTGGTCGTTCTTCAGGCACGGCACCGGCAGCAAGTTGCCCCGCCGGTGGACATCGGGCAGCAGATGGGCTGATGCGGAAAGCGCATCCTCAACGGCGAAGAAGACAACGTCACGCACAAGTTCCAATGGGTCACGGCCAACCGAGAGGACCGCTAGCAGAGACCCGAACGGTGCCCATCGTGAACGCGGCCGTCTTCCGCTCACGACCGGGCGAGTGCAGTCAGGCGAAACTCCGCAGCACGCGTCCATCCGACGCGCAGGAGCCACACCTTCGGCTCGTGCAGCGGCTCGGCGATGCTGGTGGCAAAGGGGTCTTGCCATCTGGCCGGCAGCTGCTCGCGCGCATGCTTCCGGTAGTTCTGGAGAACGTAGCGAACGGTGTTGGCCACCTCGCGCGGACTCGTGAGCACATGCGCGTGATACCTGTCCGCGAAGACCGTGCCGCGCCGCCCGATCAGCTGGTTGAGGCGGACTGCGATACGGACCGCGAGGCCTTTCATCGACTTCGAGAGCGCCTCTTTGCTCTCGGCTTCGATGATCAGGTGCAAGTGATTTCCCTGCACGGAGAAGTGCACCACTTGCATGCCGAATCTGCCGCTCGCGTCCCCTAGCGCGCCTCGAATCACCGCCAGCCGCGACTGCGTCCTCAAGTGGCCCACGCCGGGCCGCATGCGCTGCGTGATGTGCACCGGATGTCGCGCCGCGAACTCCGGCCGCTCCAAGTGCGGCACCCCGAGTTGGAGCAAACCGGGATGAGGCCGCGTCCGCGGTCGTCCTGCTAGGACAGGTGCATCGCACTTTCTTGGGGCGCTCCGCCTTCGGCTCCGCTTGTGCGCAGGGCTGACCGCCCCGCGCAACGCACCCCGGCTGACGGCAGCGTCCGCACGCCCGAGCGACGCGCGGCACCTCCGTGCCCCGGCTACCTCAACGACCCTGTTCGTGATGCTCCAACTGAGCGGCATTGCCGCTAGACAACATGGTTGGACTCGCGTTCACGCGGGCGTGGGTTACTCCACCGACTGCGTAAACAGAGAGTGGCGCAGAGCCACAGCGGGAAGCGAGTCCAACCATGAAAACGCTACGGTGCGTGGGTCTTGATGTCCATAA
>DATBAA010000873.1:0-2672 GCA_036271755.1 Myxococcales bacterium
GACGTCCTGGTCTACTTCGCGGTGCTCGTCTGCCTGGTCCGCGCTCTGCTCGCGCCCGAGCTCGAAACAAAGCTGCTCATTCCCATCGCGCTCTTGGTCCCGCTGGCGGGCGTCCTCGATCGCACGCTCTTTCTCGCCATGCGCGGCGAGCATTATTGGACGACTTTGATCTGCTTCATCTTCGCGGGCAACTGGATCGCCGGCGCCAAGTCGGTGCAGCTGGCGCTCTGGTTCTTCGCCGGCTTCTCGAAGCTCAATCACCACTTCCCGGCGGTGGTGGGCGTCATGACCAGCAACAGCCCCGCCACGCGCTTCGAATGGTTTCGCCGCCGCATGTACCGCGACTTTCCCGCCGATCTGCGTCCCTCGAAGCTGGCCGCCTATATGGGCCACGTTGGCACCTTCTTGGAGCTGTCCGTTCCTCTGGTCCTCATGCTCGCGCCCGGCGGCTGGCTGCTCTACCTGGGCATGATCATGATGCTGATGCTGCACGTCTTCATCACCAGCAACGTGCCCATGGGCGTTCCCATCGAGTGGAACATATTGGTGGTGTACGGCACGTTCGCGCTCTTCTGGGCGCACCCAGAGGTCACCATTCTCGATCTGGGCTCCTGGCCATTGGCGGCGTTTCTCGTCGTCATGCTGCTGGCGATTCCGATTCTGGGAAACCTCTATCCGCGCGCTATCTCGTTCCTCATGGCAATGCGCTACTACGCGGGCAATTGGGCCTACAGCATCTGGATGTTCCGCGGCGAGACTTACAAGAAGCTGGAAAAGCTGACGACGAGCGCGGCCTGGGTCCATACGCAATTGGGTTACTTCTATGACCGTCCCACTTCGGTGGGCATCGTCAGCAAACTGATGGCGTTCCGGCTCATGCATCTGCACGGCCGCGCGCTGCCGCTGTTGGTTCCCAAGGCAGTGAGTCAGTTGGAAGAGTACGAATATCTCGACGGCGAAGTCATCGCCGGAATGGTGCTGGGCTGGAACTTCGGCGACGGCCACCTGCACGACGAGAAGCTGCTGCGCGCCATCCAGTCTCAGTGCGGATTCGAAGAGGGTGAGCTGCGCTGCATCTTCGTCGAGTCGCAGCCGCTCGGGCAGGAGACGCTGGCCTGGCGCATCCATGATGCAAAGACGGGCCTCCTGCAGAGCGGGCTTCTGGAGGTTGACGAGCTGCGCGAGCGCCAGCCGTGGGCCGCGGTTTGAGCGATCCCGATGCGGTGATCATCGGCTCGGGCCCCAACGGCCTGGCCGCGGCGGTGACGCTGGCGCAAGCCGGCGCGCGCGTGCTGGTGTTGGAGGCGCGCGAAACCATTGGCGGCGGCACGCGAACCGCAGAGCTGACGCTGCCGGGATATCTGCACGACGTCTGCTCGGCCGTGCATCCCATGGGCGTTCTCTCGCCCTATTTGCGGACGCTGCCGCTGGAGGCGCATGGCCTGCGCTGGATCAAGCCGCAGGCCTCGGTGGCGCACCCGCTCGACGATGGCCCGGCGGTGCTGCTCTACAAGTCGCTCGGCGAGACCGTGGCGCAGCTGGGCCGCGATGCGCTGGCGTACCGGCATCTGCTGCAGCCGTTCCTCGAGAACACCGAAGCGCTGCTGGCCGATGCGCTGGGGCCGCTGGGAATTCCCGCGCATCCGTTCTTGCTGGCCCGCTTTGGCCTGCGCGCCGTTCGCTCCGCGGTGGGTTTGGCGCGGCGGTTCGAAGGCCCGCACGCCCGCGCGCTGGTGGCCGGCTGCGCGGCTCATTCGATCCTGCCGTTGGAAAAGTCACCCACCGCGGCCGTGGCGCTGATGTTCCTCATCACCGCGCACACCGAAGAGTGGCCGGTGCCCGCCGGCGGTTCGCGCGCCATCACCGATGCGCTGGCCAGTCTCTTGAAGTCACTAGGCGGAAGCATTCAAACCAATACGTTGGTGAAGACCGCCGCCGAGCTGCCGCCGGCGCGCGTCTATCTCTTCGACACCAGCCCGGCGCAGCTCGCGCAGATCGCGGCTCCGGCATTGCCGCACGGATATCTCGAGCGTTTGCGGCGCTATCGCTATGGCCCCGGCGTCTTCAAGTTGGATTGGGCCTTGGACGGCTCCATTCCCTGGAAGGACGAGCGCTGCAAGCTCGCCTCCACCGTCCATCTCGGCGGAACAATGGAAGAGATCGCGGCGGCCGAGGCCGCGGTGTGGCGCGGCGAGCATCCTTCCAAGCCTTATGTCCTGCTCGCGCAACAGAGTGAGTTGGACCCTTCGCGCGCGCCGGCGGGAAAGCAGACCGGCTGGGCCTACTGCCACGTGCCGTCCGGCTCGACCGTGGATCAAACCGAAATCATCGAGAATCAAATCGAGCGATTTGCTGCGGGCTTCAAGGAGCGCATCCTGGCGCGGCACAAGATGACGCCGGCCACGCTGGAAGCGGAGAACCCCAACTACGTGGGCGGCGCCATCACCGGCGGCGTCACCGACCTCGCCCAGCTCTTCACCCGGCCGGTCGCGCGATTGAATCCTTATTCCACCCCCAACCCGCGCGTCTTCATCTGCTCCGCTTCCACGCCTCCCGGCGGCGGCGTCCACGGCATGTGCGGCCATCACGCGGCCAGAGCAGCGCTGCGCCAGCTCGGAAGAGCGGAAGTCGCAGCGACGCCGCTCGGATAGCAGCGTCACCCGGCGCGCAGC
>DATBAA010000874.1:0-1585 GCA_036271755.1 Myxococcales bacterium
GCGCTCGGCCAGCGCAGAGATGGTCAGCAGCGGATTGACGCCCAACGGCCGGGGAATGACCGAGCCGTCCGAAACATAGAGATCGCTATAAACCGCGTCGCCATTGATGGAGCTGAAGACCTGGCCTTTGTGATTGACCACTCCCTGCGCGGCGTCCTCGCCCATGACGCAGCCGCCGAGCGGATGGACGGTGATTAGATCCTGCCCGGCGATCTTCTCCGAGATAGGATCTTCGAGATAGATGCCTTTGGAAGGAACGGTGGCTTTGTCGAGCACGCCGCCGACGCTCTTGAAGATCTCCTGCCGGCTCACCCGCGGCCAGGTCACCCGCACGCGGTCGTTCTCCAGTGAGATCACCCCGGCGCCGTCATCGTGAGACATGACCAGATAGGTCTGGGTGTTCTGCATCGCGCCCGTATAAGAGCCTTCGACGTCGCACTGCGCCTCGCGCGCCAGCTGCTCGGCGGTGCAGGAGATCTGGGTGGCGGCCGCGGCGGCGTTGAAGGCCAGCGGCAGGAAGGGCGCCAGCGCTCCGGGCAGCGAGCCCTCTTCGACGATCATTCCCTCCTCGAGGACGTTCGCGTTGCGCAGATCGATGGCGCCCGAGATGCACGGCCCCACCTTGTCCGTCTGCAGCGCCGGATCGCGGTGGCCGAAGCCAATGCCGCGCACCGCCGCGTCGCCGTTGTACGAGAAGCCCAGCACATCGCCGTTGCCGGTAAAGCGCTGCCCCAGCTTCTCCGAGAGCGGCAACCCCAGCTTCGCGGACCGCAGCAAGATCCCCGTGCTCCCGAGCGTGCCCGCCGCCAGCACGACGATGCGCGCGCGGACGAAGTCTTCCGGCGCGTTGAACGCCTCGCGGCCCTCGCCGACGAGCCGGTAGTGCACGTTCCACGAGTCGCCGCTGCGCGAGAGGTGCGTGACCGAGACGGTTGTGAAGATGCTGGCGCCGAAGTTGTGCGCGTCGGGCAGGTAGTTCATCAGCACCGTGTTCTTGGCGCCGTGGTTGCAGCCGGTGCAGCAGTCGCCGCAGAGGTTGCAGGCCTTCTGCTCGACGCCCACGTGGTTGACGCCGTCCTCGAAGGTCACGTTGATGGGCGGCCGGATGAAGCGATCCGCCGCGCCCATGGCCGCCGCCGATGCTCGCAGCGCCTGCAGCTTGGGCGTCTCGATGCCGGGCGGCAGCGGAGTTGGCTTGAGCATCTCGCGGGCGCGCTGGTAGCCAGTCTGCAATCGAGTGGTGAGATCCGCGCGGAGCCCGGCCGGCCAGCGCGGGTCGGCGAAGACGCGCGGGTCCGCCTCCAGCGCGACGTTGGCATTCACCAGCGATGTGCCGCCCAGCCCGCAGCCGACAAAGACGCAGATGTCGGGGTTGACGTGCAGATCATAAAGACCGGCTTCGTTTCCAACGTGGCCGTCCGGCGTGTCGAGCTGAAACTCGCGCGCGGCCTCGGGCGCGGTGTCGGGATATTCGCCAGGCTGCAGCTCGCGCCCGCGCTCCAAGAGGCACACCTGCTTGCCGGCGCGCGCCAGCCGCGAGGCGGCGATGGCCCCGCCATAGCCAGAGCCGACGACCACCACCTCA
>DATBAA010000875.1:0-11664 GCA_036271755.1 Myxococcales bacterium
TCTTCACCATCAGCCTCCTGGGGGCCTTCCAGCAGGGGCAGCGGACGCTCCTGGCCGGGTCGGTGCCGCTCCTCCTCATCAGCTTGTTCATCTATCGGTCCGCTGCTCCAGGCGTGCACAGCGAGCCCGCCCGCGAGGGGCCGCCCGCCGCCGAGCCGGAGCCGGCGGACCGTAAAATTCAGCTGGGCATCAAAAGCAATTGAAGCTGGTAGAAAGCTGTCCAAAGCCGCTGCCGGCGTTAGGTTGAAGCCATGATCGGTGTCGTCGTCGCAACCCACGGGAAGCTTGCCGAAGAGCTCATTCGCACCGCCGAGACGGTGGTGGGGAAGATCGAGCAGATCGCTCCCGTGAGCATCGTCGCGGCTTCGCCCGACGTGCGCGGCGACCTGAAGGCCGCCATCCAGCGCGTCGATCAAGGCGAGGGCGTGCTCTTGCTCACCGACATCTACGGCGGGTCGCCCACCAACCTCTGCCTCTCCTTCCTGACCGAGCGGCAGGTGGAGGTGGTGACGGGCGTGAACCTGCCCATGCTGCTGCAGCTGCCGGGCGCGCGCGCCAAGGGCGGCATCGCCCAGGTAGCGCAAAAGCTGGTGGAGGCGGGGCAGAAGTCCGTGACCAATGCGAGCGAGGCGCTGCGGAGGCTGTTGTGAAGTCCGCCCCGCCGGGCATCTCGCTCGTGCGCGTCGACAACCGGCTCGTCCACGGGCAGGTGCTGGAAGCCTGGCTGCCGGCGCTCGACGCTCACGGCGTGCTGGTGGCCGACGACGAGGCTGCGGGCAACGTCCTGGCGCGCTCGGCCATGTCGCTGGCCATTCCGCCGCGGGTCAAGTTCGAAGTGCTGCGCGTGCAGGCCGCGGCAGAGCTGCTGAAGCCGGGCGGCAAAGGACCTTCTTCGCCGCGAACGCTGGTGCTGCTGCGCGACGTCCGCGATGCCGCCGCGCTCCACGACGCGGGCGTGCCCATTCCGCAGCTCAACCTGGGCAACGTGCACTTCGCGGCCGGGCGCAAGCAGGTCTCGCACTCGGTCTTCCTCGACGCGGCGGAGCTGGACGCGCTGGAGAGGCTGGCCGCGCAGGGGACGCAGGTGGAGGCGCGGGCGGTGCCCTCGGAGACGCCGGTGCCGCTCGAAGCCTTGCGCACCCGCTTCGCCAGCGCCTAGCAGCCAGCGCCTAGTCGCGCCGGCGTTCGGCGACTCTCGCGGCGGCTGGAACTTGGCGGTCTCGTAGAACTTGCTACAAGAGCCGCATGCACGCGCTGCTGCACACCCTGTGGCTGGCGGGCATCGCCGCGCTGACGGGAGGCGTGGCCGCGGTCGAGCGCAAGGGCGCCTTCCAGCTGATGCTCTCGCGGCCCATCGTGCTGGCGCCGGTCATGGGGCTCTTGCTGGGCGACGCGCAGGGAGGCCTGCTCCTCGGGGTTCCGCTCGAGCTGCTCTTCCTGGGCGGCGTCAACCTGGGCGGCAACCTGCCCGACAACGAGACGCTGCTCACCGCCGCGCTGACCGCGATGGTGATTCCGGCGGGCCTCGCCGCGGGCACCGGCGTGGACGGGCCGCTGGCGGCGCTGGGCCTCGCGCTGCTCTTTCCGCTGGCGCTCTTCGGGCGCCGCCTCGAGCGCGCCTCCGAGCTGCGCAACTCGCAGCTCGTCGAAGAGGCGATGCGGCGCGTTCGCGAAGGAGATCCTTCGGCCACCGCGCTCAGCCTGCGCGGGCTGCTCTTGCCCTTCGGCGCCACCGCCGGCATCTGCGCCGCCGCGGTCCTGATCGCGCCGCTGCTCGGCTGGGCGCGGCTGCAGTGCCCGGCGCCGGTGGTGGTGGCGCTGGGCGGCGCCTGGCACGCGGTGGCGGCGGTGGCCGGGGCTTGCGCCATCCGCGCCATCCGCGATCCGCGCGGGCCGCTCTTCGCCGGCATCGCCGTCGTGGCCATGCTCGCCTTCGCGGCGCTCACCATGCGGAGCGCGTCCTGAAGCGCGTCTCCAAGAGCGCGCTCTTGCGCATGTTCTGGCGCTCGCTCTTCTTGCAGGCCTCGTGGAACCCGCGCGGCATGCAGAACCTGGGCTTCGCCTACGCGATGGGTCCGGCGCTGGACGAGCTCTATCCGGATCGGGCGGTGCGGGCGAAGGCGGCGGAGCGGCACCTGGAGTTCTTCAACTGCCAGCCCTACATGGCCGCCGCGATCCTAGGCGGGGCGGCCCGGGTGGAAGAGCGCGTCGCCGCGGGCGAGGCCGAGGCCGCCGACGTCTCGCAGTTCAAGAGCACGCTCGGGCCGCCCTTCGCGGCGCTGGGCGACGGCTTCTTCTGGCTGGCGCTCCGGCCGGCGGCGGCGCTGGTGGCGGCAGAGACCGCGCCCTACGTGGGCCTCTGGAGCGTGCTCGTCTTCCTGGGCCTCTACAACGTCGTCCACGTGAGCGCGCGGGTGTGGATGTTCCTCTCCGGCTACAAGCGCGCCGAGGGCATCGTCGAGTCGCTCAGCCACATGCACTACGCGAGCGGCACGCCGCTGCTCAAGGCGTGCGGCGCGGCGCTGGCCGGGGCGATGGCCGCGCGGGCCGTGCTGAGCGCGGCGTTCGGCCCGCATCCGGAGACGGCTCCGGCGTTCGGCGCGCTGATCGTCGCGGCCTTCTTCTTCCTGCCCAAGCTGGGTGTCACGCGATCGGTGTACATCGGACTTCTGTGCGGCCTTGCGCTTGGGGCGCGCTTCCTCTAGCTCTTGACGGGCATCCAAAGGGAACATGCCAGACGACACCATCGAAAAGTCCTGCACCGTGCGCAACAAGATGGGCCTGCACGCGCGGCCCGCGGCGCTCATCGTGCAGACCGCGAACAAGTTCCCTTGCGAGGTGACGCTGGTGAAGGACGGCCAGAACGTCAACGGCAAGAGCATCATGGGCGTGCTCATGCTGGCCGCCGCCAAGGGGACGGTCATTCTCGTGCGGGCAGAGGGAGACGAGGCGCAGGCCTGCGCCGACGCCATCGGCGAGCTGTTCGAGAAGGGCTTCAACGAACAGATCTAGGATTCTTTCTGCTGGAGCAGGCGGCGGATGTTGCCGGTGTGGCGCAGCAGGATGATCGCCGCGACGATCGCGAGGCCGAGCAGTGAGTCGCGCGGGGCCGTGAAGCCCGCGACGACGAGCGCCGTCGCGACGCCCGCGAGAGATCCGGCGCTGGAGATGCGCAGGACTTTGTAGAACAAGAGCCAGGCGGCGCCGCCGGCGAGCGCGGCCCACGGCGCGAGCGCGAGAGAGACGCCCAGGCCGGTGGCCACTCCTTTGCCGCCGCGAAAGCGCAGCCACACCGGGAAGCAGTGGCCGAGCACCGCCGCCACCGCGCAGCCCGCGGCCACCCACGCCGGGCCAGCGGCGAGCCGCAGCGCCAGCAGCACCGGGACGAGGCCTTTCACCGCGTCGAGCACCAGCGTGGCGGCGGCGGCTTTGCGGCCCGCGGCCCGCGCGACGTTGGTGGCGCCGATGTTTCCCGAGCCGACGCTGCGCACGTCCTTGCCGGACGAAGCGCGCACGATGATCAGGCCGAAGGGGATCGAGCCGCAGAAGTAGGACGCCACGAGCCAGGGGATCACGAGAGCGCTACGTAAGCCCAGTTGAGCAGGATGGCAAACCCCGTCGAATAGCGCAGCAGCCGCGTCGGCTGGGGTAGCTTCAAGGCATAGGGCAGGCCGAAGAGCCGCGCCAACGTCCAGAGCGCGTGCACCAGACAGGCGAGCGCGAGCAGCGTTCCCAGCGGGCTCGCGCGCAGGGCCGCCGCGAGGTCGCCGCGGACGAACCAGTGGAACGCGCGGGTGCAGCCGCAGGTGGGGCAGGCGATGCCGGTGGCGGCCCGCAGCGGACAGTCGAAGAGGCCGAGCGGCACCACGAACGAAGCGCAGAGCAGCGCGGCGCCGGCGGCGGCGAGACCCAGCGCATGCACCGCCGGTGGACCCGCGCGCTCCGTCACCGCTTTCACTGCTGCATTCCCAGAGCCTTCACGATCAGCGCGCCCCCGGCGACGCCGCCGATGGCCACGAGGCAGCAGCAGAGCAGGTAGGGCACCAGCGCCGTGGCCGCCGCGCCGCCGGAGGAGATCCGGTGCGTCACCTTCATGCCGACGCCGGTGAGCACGATGAGCCAGACGACGCCGATGATCGAACCGCAAGCGGGAATGGCGGCGAGCGCGAGCGGCGCCGTCGCGTAGGTGCAGGCCGCGAAGGTGGCGGGAAACCCGCGCTTCGCCTGCCCGATGAGCACGGCCACCCCGTGCGTGACCGCCGCGTTGAGGTAGGTGAAGACCACCGCGATGACCGGCGCCGCCAAGAGCGGCAGGAGGGTGCGCGCGAGGCTCGGATGCTGGGCCGCCTGGATCTGCGACTTGATCCACGGCGCCATCGGCGAGTCGTTGGGAGTCATCTGCAGCAGCTGCTGCATGAGCGCGTCGCTGTTGCTGCTCAAGAGAAGGTTCAGCAGCTGACCGATGATGGAAAAGACCGAGCTGGTGAGCACCGCGAAGCCCAGCTGATCGGCGCCGCGGTCGAGGCGCGCGGAAGCGAAGAGCCTGGTGGGCTCCAGTAAAGCTTGCTGCATCGTCTGCAGCCAACCCGACAAAAGTCCCAGCTCGGCGCGGCGCTCCCACGGAGTTCCCACCGGCTCGGCGGCGGACTCTGGAACAATTTCAGCCTGCAGCGCGGGCTCTGTTTCGGGAACGAGCAGCGGCTTGCCGCACGAGGGGCAATTCTGGCGCCCGCCATGGTCGGTGCTGAACGTATTTCGACAGCTCGGGCAGCGGGCGAGCACGGCGCTTTCTAGCACGTCTGCTCTCCGGGTGGCCGGGCGTAAGTCCAGCTTCCATGGATGGCGAGCAATGCCTAACTCTCGATCGCTGCCGGAAGAGTTCTCCGGCGACGTTCCCGCGGCGCCCCCTCAAAAGCGCCGCTCACTTTACTGAGGAGGCATACAAATGAAGATCATGTTCCCCGCTGCGCTCGCCGCGGCGCTCGCGTTCGGATGCAGCCACGGCAACTCCAACACCAAGACTGCCGCCAACGACAACCCGGGCACCACCTCGCCCACCAACGACTCATCGATGAGCGGCAGCCAGAGCACCGCTGGCAACCCCACCTCGATGCCGTCCAACGGCGCCACCGCCAACAACGGCACCCCGGCTGACAGCAACGTCGCGAGCCCGAGCAACACCGGCCCGACCGCGTCGACCACCTCCAGCGGCCAGACCAACTCCGGCTACGGCTCCAGCTCGACCGGCCAGACCGCCAGCAGCAGCAGCGATCCTGCCGCGAACAACACCGCGAACAGCCCGTCGGGCACCAGCCCCGCGGTCGGCTCGACCACCTCTAGCGGCTCGCCCGCCGGCGGCTCGGTCGCGGCCAGCAACGGCGGCAGCAACGCCTGGGGCTCGAACGGCGCCTCCGGAGCCGGCGGCAACAACTACAGCTCCAGCGGCGTCGCTTCGATGAGCAACGGCAGCCCGAACGGCACCAACGCGCCGGGCGCGCCGGGCAGCTCGATGAATGATCCGACCGCTGGCAGCAAGGACAGCATGCGCACCGTGACCGGCAACGTGGCCAAGATCGACAGCAGCAGCATCACCCTCGACCAGGCCGCCGGCGGCGTGACGCTGACCGTCGACTCCAGCACCCAGATCACCCGCAAGGGCAAGACCGTCAGCCAGGGCATCTCGGCCATCCACGAGGGCGCGCAGATTCGCGCCAGCTTCGATCC
This sequence comes from Myxococcales bacterium, assembly GCA_036271755.1. Classification (GTDB taxonomy): domain Bacteria; phylum Myxococcota; class Myxococcia; order Myxococcales; family 40CM-4-68-19; genus 40CM-4-68-19. The sequence continues at coordinate 5,725 of DATBAA010000875.1, forward strand.
GGCCTCGAACCGCGCCGACAAGATCGACCTCACGGGCATGAAGAAGAAGCACCACAAGGACGACGCCACCAGCACGGCGGCTCCGCAGTAGTCATTGCGAAGTTTTGCAGCCGGGCGCCGGGTTCCCTTTCGGGGATCCGGCGTTCGCTTTTTCGGGTTAGAAACAAGGCATGCCGGGCAAGGGATTCTTGGTTCGCGAGCAGCACCGCACGCTCCTCACCGCGCACGCGCTGGTGATGATCACCGGGCTCCTGGCCTGCGCGTTCGCCAACCGCCGCTACTCGCCCGAGCACTTCTGGGTGCAGTGGGTGGCGCTCGCCTGGGGCGCGCTCTTCCTGGTCCATCTCTGGTGGTTCTCGCGCGGCACGCTCGCCACCATGGGCCGGAGCCGCAAGTAGTGGGCGTTCTCGGAACGCTACGACAGGACAAGGCCGGCGAGTGGGGGTCGCTGCTCGACTATCTGCGCGAGGCGCGGCATCGCGAGGTGCGTGCGGTGGCCGCGCTGGCCAACGTCTTGAGCGCGCCGGCCGCGGAGCAGCTCGAGCTGGCCGAGTCGGCCGATGCGGGGCCGGTGCTGCTGGAGCTGGCTTGCGATCTGCGCATTCCCAAGACCTCGCGGCTCGCGGCGGCGCGCTGCCTGCTGGAGGCGGGCATCGAGCCGCCCTATGTCGGCCAGCTCTTCGCCGGCGCGGGCGACCTGGTCACCGATCCGCGGCTGGGCGGCGCGGCGCGCAAGCTGGTCGAGGGCGGACTTCCCTCGGCGGCCAGCACCAGCGGTCCGGCCGAGAGCGTCTCGCTGGAGGCGGGCTCGTTCGCAAGGTCGGTCGCGGCCGCTGCGTCGACGGTGGGCAACGAGCGGGTGAAAGAGCTGCTGCAGGGCGCGCCGGCCTTCCACGCGGGCGTCATGGCCGGGCTCTTCGCGCTGGGGCTGGGCGAGCTGCCGGAGACGCAGCGCGAGCAGTGGAAGAAGTTCCTGGCCGCCACCTGCGCGGCCAACAAGCGCGCGCCGGCAGCGGCCCGCCGCATGGGCCTCGTGCCGCTCTGGCCGCCGAACCTGCCCGACGCCTTCGCGCCGCTGATCAAAGAGGCCGAAGCGCAGTCGGCCGGAGTGGCTTCGACCGACGCGGTGGCCAACCTGGCCGCGCTGAAAAAGCCGCCGCCGCCAGCTCCGGAGGTGGCGGTGCGCGGGGGCATGACGGCGCCTCCGCCGAAGCTTCCCGAAGGGAAAACCCTGGCGCCGGCCATTCGCAGATCGCCGTTCCGTCAGCCGCCCGCGCCGCCGCCGCCAAAGACGGTGGTGCCGCCCAAGCCGATGGAGGAGGTGAAGGCGCGAACCCGTCCGCAAGAGCCGCCGCCGTCCGAACCCGAGCGGCCGCGCGTCGCACCGCCGGAAGAGATCGCCGCGAGGCCGCGCGTGCCGGTGCCTCCGCGCGAGCAGGCCGACCTGCGCTTCGATCCGCTGGGAAAGCGCATTCCCCGGGCCGACCGGTGGGACGACAACGCCTTTCAGTGGCAAGAGCCCATCCTGCCCGCGCCGGTGCTGCCCGCGCCGATGAAAGCCGCGGTCGCCCTGGGCCCCTTCACGCAGCGGGTCGCCTCCATCTTCGAGGACCGGCCCGAGGCGGTGGAGCGGCTCTGCGCGGCCGCGGAGGTTCAGGCGGCGCTGAAAGGTGACGAAGCGTTGCAGAGAGATCTGATGCAGGAGCTGGGCCGTAAGAAGTGGGCGGAAAAGAAAGCTTCGGCGGAGCAGGTGGCGAAGCTGCGGGCGGTCGCCGAGGATGCCCGGCAACCGGGTCCGTGGCGGTCTGTCGCGCGTCTCTTTCTCGACCGTCTGGGTTGAAAAAATTTGTGTCCGAACAAAGACCTGCGAAGTCTCGTCCCAGAGGCATACGCATTGCGCCAAGAGCGTTCCTTTGCTATCCGTGCCCGCTTTCAGGAGTCGTTGAATGAAGATCGCACTCACCCCGCTGGAAAAGCTTCGCGCGGCGGGGAAGTTCTTGGACGTCAGCTTCAACAAGCGGCCGCTTTCGGTCTCCATCGAAGTGACCAAGCGCTGCAACGCCCGTTGCGATTTCTGCGACTACTGGAAGATCAGCGATCGCGATGAGATGACGGACTTCACCGACGTCGTCCGCCGCTTCGATCCCCTGGTGGTCGTCTTCACCGGCGGCGAGCCCATGCTCCGGCGCGATCTCGTGCCCATCGTCAAGTCGATCAAGGATCTTCCCGGCTTCCGCTACATCACCGTGCTCACCCATGGCGGCTTCCTCACCGAGACGAAGATCAAGGAGCTGGTCGCCGCGGGCACGAACCAGATCAACATCTCGATGAACTATCCGGACGAGCGCCAGGACAAGGAGCGCGGCCTGCCGGGGTTGTTCGCGCGCCTGGAGAAGACCGTCCCCAAGATGGTTGCCGAGGGCTACAGCTGCTTCACCTTCGCCTCCATGCTGATGCTCGACAACATGCACGACGCCGAGCCGCTCATCCGCCTCGCGCACAAGTGGGGCATCAACATCGCCTTCTCGGGCTACAACGACCTGAAGAACGGCAACCAGAAGCACTTCGTCGACGCCGAGAAGATGGCGGAGTTCAAGGCCGTCTGTAAGCGCATCATCCAGCTCAAGCGCGAGCTCAAGAACGTGATGACCAGCGACTACTTCTTCGAGACGCTGCCCGAGTTCTACGAGAAGCGCGAAATCCACGGCTGCCAGGCCGGCAAGATCATGATCCACGTCAGCCCCAAGGGCATGGTCCAGCCCTGCGCGGAGCTGCCGCCGGTGGCGCACTACTCGGAGTTCATCCCCGGCGCCTACGAAGGACCCAACTGCAGCAAGTGCTTCGACGCGTGCCGGGCGGAGCCGCAGGCTCCCATCACCTTCCGCCGCGTCGGCGAATTGACGGGACTTCTGTGAGCGAACAGGCACTACCGCCAGAGCGCTCGTCGAAGATGTGGATCCGCACGGTCATCGGCCTCTTGTTGGGCCTGGCCGCGGTGGGCGCGGTCGCGTTTTACCGGGAAGGCATTTCGCAGCGCGAGGTGCTGGCGTCGCTGCACGGCGTGGCGCTGGAGCCGCTGCTGGTGGCCGCCACCGGCGCGTTGATCTTGATGGCGCTGCAGTCGCTGCGCTGGTGGATCGTGATGCGGCCGCTGCTCAACCTGAGCTACGGCCAGGCCTTCCGCGCCATGATGGTGGGCTTCTTCTTCAACGTGCTGCTGCCCGCGCGCGGCGGCGATCTGCTGCGCGTGCAGTACCTGGGCAAGCGCACCGGCATCTCGCGCGCCAAGCTCCTGGGCACCGAGATCGTCGACTTCTGGAGCGACAAGTGGGGGTGGGTGGCGTCGTTCCCCTTCCTCTGCCTCTTCGGCGCGCCGCCTTCCTGGCTCTTCCGCGCGCTGCTGCTCATCGGCGGGCTCGTCGTCGGCGTGGGCATCTTGCTCGGCTTGATGGCCAGCGGCCTGATGCGCCGCGGTCCGTTGTGGCTCACCAACTTGCGCGATGGCTTCGCGTCGGCGCGCTGGAAGCGGCTGCTGTTGGTGGAGACGCTGATCGCGCCCTTGCCCTGGCTGTGGGAGACCTTCGTCATCGCCATCGCCGGTCATGCGCTGGGGCTGGAGCTCACGCCCATGCAGGCCTTCGCCACGCTGACGGCGTTCAACATCGCCACCGCGGTGCCTTCGCCGGGCAACGCCGGTTCGTTCGAGGCGGGCGGCATTCTGGCGCTGTCCGCCTTTGGCATTCCCAAGGCCACCGCCGCGGCGTTCATCGTCGTCTATCACCTGACGCAGGTGGTGCCGGGCTTCCTGGGCGGCCTCCTGGTGCTGGTCATGGAGGGCGAGACGCTCTTCGGCAAGGAGAGCATGTTCCACTTCTCCTACCGGCCGTCGCTGCCCGAAGTGAATCCGGTCGTCGAGCCCGACGCCGGTTGAAACGGCGGCTAGTGCAGCAGCGTGAAGCCGGTGTAGTCCGCCGACGAGAGGCTGTTCGTCTGATCGCCGTCGCTCATGATGCCCAGGCCCACCAGGTCCGGAACGTCCGCCTTGGGGTCGCCGTGCTCGAAGTGGGCGCGGAACTCAGCCGACGGGTCGATCTCCTCGGTGCGCCACTCGTTGAGCGGCGGCCCTGCCTGCAAGATGACCGTGTCCTGCACCACGAAGAGGTTGCGCTTCTGATCGCAGACGTCGCCCTTGGTGCCGGTGGTGCTCCACGTGTACTTGAGCGAGTACCACTTGAGGCCGCGCTTCCAGGAGACGTAGACCACCGCGCCAGAGTCGCCCAGGCCCGGCTTGCACTCGTTGCCGCCCTTGGGCAGCGCCAGCACGCGCCACTTCCAGCGCACGCGCTTGGTCTCCTTGCGCAGGTTCTCGGGGATCTCCACCCCCAGCGTCACCGTCTCGAGCGGCGGCCGGTAGCTGGCGCGGATATAGGGCTCCTGAGGATCCTCGACGATCTTGTAGTAGCTGACCGGCCCCGAGTAGCTCTCGACGACGCGGAAGCCGTGCACGTTGATGGGCGCCGCCTGCAGCGCGGGCTGCGGCTCCTCGCCCGCGGTTCCCACGGACGCAAGCAGGAAGAGGGTCAACACGAGGCCGCGCACTTGGGCGCAGCTTAGCGCGGACGTTTTTTTGCGCCAGCCCTTACTTTGGTGCCGAAGCGGCGCTTCGGTTAAAAGGTGCATCGAGAGGAGATTCCAATGAGCAAGTTGATGATCGAAGAGCTGGTGGCCGGCAGCGGTGTCGAGGCGGTCAAGGGGAAGCTGGTGTCGGTGCACTATACGGGCTGGCTCACCGACGGGAAGAAGTTCGACTCCTCCAAGGACCGCGGGCAGCCGTTCGACTTTCCGCTCGGCCGCGGGCACGTCATCCAGGGCTGGGACGAGGGCGTGGCCGGCATGAAGGTGGGCGGCAAGCGCAAGCTCACCATTCCGCCCGAGATGGGCTACGGCAAATCGGGCGCGGGCGGCGTCATTCCGCCCAACGCGACGCTGGTGTTCGAGGTGGAGTTGTTGGGCGTCAAGTAGGCGTTTCCATTTCCAACCTTCCCTTGTAGACAACCGCCGTGAGGAGCAGCGATTTTGACGCCTGAGAACACCATCGCCGAGGGGAAGACCCTGCCCTCGGTGCGCACGGGAGCATCGTTCCAGTACGTGCACGGCGCGGCGTTCGATTGGATCTTTTTTCTCGCGCCGTTCTGGGCGTCGCTGCTCTACTTCGCGCTCGTCACCGCGTTTCCCGCGCACGAAGTGCTGATCTTCATCCTCTCGTACATCGTGCTGGCCGAGACGCACTTCGCCTCGACCTGGACGTTCTACCTGGACCCCGACAACCGCAAGGAGTACGCGGCGCACAAGCGCATCTACTACTACGTGCCCTTGATCATCATGGTGGCCTGCGTGCTGCTCTCCTTCTCGGTGAGCCTCAAGCTGACCATGCTGATTGGCGCGCTGGCGTCGGCGGTGCACGTGACGCGGCAGAGCTGCGGCATCGTCGGGCTCTATCGCAGCAAGGCGCGGCAGTTCGAGCCGGCGCAAAAGCTCTGGGAGAACTGGTCGCTCTACTTTTCCTCGGGCGCGTTCCTGGCCTTTGGTTTCCAGCGCTTCTACCTGGGGCCGAACGGCAGGCTTCCGGGTCCGCTGAATTCGCTGCTGCAGCCGTTCCTGCCCGTCTTCACCGTCATTCCGGTGCTGCTCGGCGTGGCGGCGCTCTTCGCGGTCTTCAAGGTGCTGGGCCTCGAGGTGGCGCGCGCGGGCCGCGGCGAGCCGCTGTCGGCCTCGAAGCTGCTCGTCTTCGGCTATTCGCTCTTCTTGTATTCGCCCTATCTCTTCGCCACCCGCATGGAGCACGCGGTGGCCATGGGCGTGGGCGTTCACTACGTGCAGTACCTGGGCATCGTCTGGCTGCTCAACAAGAACAAGTACCGGGCGGCGGAGAAGCCTTCG
>DATBAA010000876.1:0-2450 GCA_036271755.1 Myxococcales bacterium
GATGTCGCGCGAGAGGCTCTCGATGGCCCGGGTGAAGCCGCTGTCGGCCCGCGCCAGATCGCCGGCCTCGCGCCGCGTCCGCGCCAGCCCGATCTCCGCGGCGGCCAGGCCGGGCGCCGCCTCCAGCACCTTGCGGAACTCGTGCTCGGCGCCGTCCAGATCGCCGAACTCTTCCAGGTAGATCTCGCCGAGCGCGCCGCGGGCCAGCACCTCTGCCTCGCCGCCCGTCTGGGCCGCGCGCCGGAGCACGCGCACGGCCTCCTGCGGATCGGTCTGCCGCAGCTCGAACGCCGCGTACCGGATGTCGTCCAGGACGCTCATGGGGCAGGCGTAACACGGGCGGAGCACGAAGGCGCGGCGCAATGCGGCAGGCGTGTGACGGTTGGAGTTGCGAAACGGATCTCCGGTGGATTACAACGCGACGTGCGCCTCGCAGCCATCATCCCAGCGCGCTTTGCCGCCCAGCGACTGCCTGGTAAACCACTCGCCTCTATCGCGGGCGTTCCCATGGTCGTGCGCGTCTGCCAGCAGGCGGCCAAGGCGCGCGGCCTTTCGGCGGTGGCCGTCGCGACCGACGACCAGCGCATCGCCCAGGCCGTCACCGAAGCAGGCTTCCAGGCGCTCATGACCGACCCGGCCTGCCGCAACGGCACCGAGCGGATTGCCCAGGCAGCCCGCGATCTGCCGGCCGACGGCTATTTGAACGTGCAGGGCGACGAGCCGCTGGTGATGCCCGAGGCCATCGAAGCGGTGGCGATGCTTCTCCAGAACGGCGCGCAGATGGCCACCGTGGCGCGGCCGCTGGAGGCGTTCGAAGAGGCGCTGCCGCAAGTGGTGAAGGTCGTCCTCGACGGGCGCGGCCGCGCTCTCTACTTCTCGCGGTCGCTCATCCCCTTCGCGCGCGCAAAGGGCGAGGTGCAGCCGCTGGCCCATCTCGGATTGTACGGATTTTCATCGGCCGCCCTGCAGCAGTTTGCAAAGACACCGGAAACGGCGTTAGAGCGCGCCGAAGGTTTGGAGCAACTCCGGGCGCTGTTCCACGGCATCCCCATTGAAGTCGCAGTCGGCAACTACTCGAGTACGGCAGTCGACACGCCAGAAGATCTGCAGCGCGTTCGAGAGCTGTTCCAAAGGAGCAACCCATGAGCGCACTACGCGATGAGCGTCGGGCCGATCCATCCCGCGGCAAGCGGACCAAGTACATCTTCGTCACCGGCGGCGTCGTCTCGTCGCTAGGAAAAGGCCTGTCGTCGGCCTCGCTGGGCGCGCTGCTCGAGAACCGCGGGCTGCGCATCACGCACCTCAAGCTCGACCCGTACATCAACGTCGACCCGGGCACCATGAGCCCGTTCCAGCACGGTGAGGTCTACGTCACCGACGACGGCGGCGAGACCGACATGGATCTTGGCCACTACGAGCGCTTCTCGACGGCGAAGATGGCGCGCGGCAACAACGCCACCACCGGGCGCATCTACCAGAACGTCATCAACAAAGAGCGCCAGGGCGAGTACCTGGGCAAGACCGTGCAGGTGATTCCGCACATCACCGACGAGATCAAGCGCATCATCTTCAGCGTCGCGCCCAGCACGGACATCGTCATCGTGGAGGTGGGCGGCACGGTGGGCGACATCGAGTCGCTGCCGTTCCTCGAGGCCATCCGGCAGATGAAGTACGACGTGGGCAGCGAGAACGCCATCTACATCCACCTCACGCTCGTCCCGTACATCTCGACGGCGCACGAGGTGAAGACCAAGCCCACGCAGCACTCGGTCATGAAGCTGCGCGAGATTGGAATTCAACCAGATATCCTTTTGTGCCGCACCGACCGGCCGCTGTCGCGCGAGATCAAGGACAAGATCGCGCTCTTCTGCTCGGTCGAGCCCGGTTCGGTCTTCACCGCCGCCGACGTGCAGACCATCTACGAGCTGCCGCTGGCGCTCCACGAAGAGGGCCTGGACGATCGCGTCGCCGAGCTGCTCAACATCTGGAGCCGCGCGCCGCGCTTGGAGAAGTGGGAGAAGATCGTCAAGTCCATCAAGGAGCCCACGCGGGAAGTGCGCATCGCGGTGGTGGGCAAGTACGTGGACCTGACCGAGAGCTACAAGTCGCTCAACGAAGCGCTGGTCCACGGCGGCATCGCCAACGACACGCGCGTCTCGCTGGACTACATCGATTCGACGCAGATCGAGCAGTTGGGCGCGGAGACCTTGCTGCAGCACGCGGACGCCATCCTGGTGCCGGGCGGCTTCGGCATCCGCGGCACCGAGGGCAAGATCGCGGCGGTGAGGTATGCGCGCGAGAAGAAGATCCCCTTCTTCGGCATCTGCCTCGGCCTGCAGATGGCGGCCATCGAGTTCTCGCGCAACGTCATCGGGCTCGAGAAGGCCAACTCCAGCGAGTTCGACGAGGGCACGCCGCACCCGGTGGTGTCGCTGATGGCCGACCAGAAG
>DATBAA010000877.1:0-3196 GCA_036271755.1 Myxococcales bacterium
GGCGAAGCGGTCGGGAAAGTGCGCCTCGCGCAGCGCCTCGTCGAGCGGCAAGAGCTTGCGGCGGGCGACGATCTTCGGCGGCAGCACGTCCTTGACGAAGCGCGAGTACTCGTCGACCGCGCGCTTCTGGATGCGGCGGAACGTGCGCGGCGGAACTCCTTCGATGTCGGAATAGACGGGAATGACCCTGCCAAAAGAATCGTCTCCAATGCTCCGCGCATTCGCGCTCCGCCCGTCGCCGGCGGAGCCGTCTCCTCCGGCCTGGACTTCACCTTCGGAGCCGAGCAGCTCGACGTCCGGGTGGTGCATCACCTTGCCGTTGCTGTTGTAGCCCTCGCGGACCTCGCCGCTGACCATCACGTTCGAAAGGTAAGGAAAGCGCGTCAGCATGCTGGAGCGGTAGTGGAACCAGATGCAGACCAGCGTGCCGCCGGCGTCGTCGCGGACCAGGACCTCCAAACGCTTGCGCCGTCCGCGCGCCTCCTGCGCCTTGATGATGCGGCCGCGGATGAAGCTGCGCTCTCCGATGGGGGCCTCGGCCACCGTCCGTGGGGTGCGCCGGTCCTCGTAGCGGCGCGGCAGGTTGAGCAGCAGATCGCCCACGGTGTGCAGCCCCTTCTGCTGCAGCTTCTCGGCGATGGCCGGACCGACCCCGCGCAGCGATTGCACCGGCGTCTCCAACGGACCCGCGGGCGCGACCGGCTTCAATGCGGTTGGCTTCACGTCAACGAGCTTGCCAGGACCCCCCGACAAAGCCGCGATGTCCTCTGGAACCTGCACCAGCGAGCCGAGCGCGCGCACCAGGGCCGCCAGCGCGTTCTTGCGCGCGTCTTCGGGCGCGTTGTCGAAGCCGCGCGCCGCCGATTCGATGCGCGACAACCGCTCGAGGGATTCGCCCGAAGCAAAGGCCTTGGCCGACCCGACGACGCGGGAGACGAGCGGCTCCAGATCCTTCAGGCGCGAAACGCCCGCGCGCGCGGCGAACCGCAACGGCGGCAGCAGCGGAGAGAGCGCCAGCGACAGCGAGGCATCGCTGCCGGCCACTTAGGTGGTCTCGTCCTCGACCTGGTACTCGACGAAGAGCACTTCGAGGATTTCGTATTCGCGGTTGCCGCCCGGCGTGCGGATGGTGACGCTGTCGCCGACCTCGCGGCCGACGAGGCCCCGCGCGATGGGGCTGGTGATGCTGATGCGGCCCTTCTTCAGGTCTGCCTCGGTCTCGCCGACGATGGTGTACTGCGCCTTCGTCGAGTTGTCGGAGTCCTCCAGCGTGACCGTCGCGCCGAAGACCACGCGCTCGCCGGAGAGCTTGGTGACGTCGATGATCTCTGCGCGCGCCAGCCGGTCCTCGATGTGCTGGATGCGGCCGGCCAGGTGCGACTGCTTCTCCTTGGCCGCGTGATACTCGGCGTTCTCGCGCAGGTCGCCGTGGTCGCGGGCCGTGGAGATGTCTTGCACGTTCTTCGGCCGCTCGACCGACTTGAGGTGCTTGAGCTCCCGCTTGAGGGCCTCGGCGCCCGCTTTGGTCATGGGAATGTTGTCGCCAGCCATGGTGCTCTCTTCTTCGGATGAAAAGAATACGGCCGGTCCCATGTTGGGCCGGCCGCGAGAGACCTCAATCTGCTCAAATCGGTCTGGAAAAGCAACGAAAAGCTATTCGGGAAGGGCCAGTTCGACGATGCGCTTGCCATCGCCGAGCAGACGCTCCAGCCACTTCTCGTCGATGGAAAAGACCTGCAGAGCCGATGCCAGCCGCTCCGGGCTGCCGTCCTCATCGAAGCCCGGCAGGCCCAGCCCCAACCGCTCGGCCAGGTGCTCGGCGATGGTGAGGACTGCCGGCACTTGCTCGGTCGTCGGTTGATGGTGTGTTGCGATGGCGTTGCGCAGCGGGTCAGGCAGCTTCCAAAGCCCGGCCACGAAGCCGCCGGCCTCCTCGTGCATGGCGCGGGCCGAGGCAATGACGTCTGGATTCAGCGGCTGGCCCTTCTGCTCGGAGAGCACAGTCAGCGCGGCGATGAGTCCGGCTTCGTGCATCAGGCCGAGCATGAAGGAAGAGTCGGCGTCGGCCTCCAATGAGCGCGCCACCATGCGGCAGAGATAAGCCACTCCCAGGCTGTGCGACTGGGCGAGCGCGAGGACGCCGTCGAAGGCGGTGCCGCGCACGAGCCGCGCGTGGAAGGCCGACTCGAGGACGACGTTGCGGAGCGTGGAAACACCCAGGCGGACGGCCGCATGGACCAACGTCTTGGCGGGCGACTTGCCGGTGTAGAATGCGCTCTGCGCGAGCTTGAGGACCTGGCCGGCCAAAAGCGTGTCCTTCTCCAGCACCAGCACGATGTCGTCGATGCCCACGTCCTGCAGCTGCGAGAGCCGCAGCACCTCGACGGCGGCCGCGGGCAGCATGGGCGCGCGATAGTTGGGAGCGGCAAAGTGCTCGCGCACGAGCGCCTGGATCGGATCTTCGCCGGGCAGATCTACTTCGAGCTCGATCGCTTCGGACATGCGGTCACACCCCTTGCGTCGAGGTTCGGCACGCCCGGAGAGAAACTTAAGTTTCGCTTGACGCCGGCGTGCGCGTGCATAATTATGCGTCGTCATGCAGACGGCTCCCGGCAATGCCCCGCGCGCAGCTCCGATAGGCGTCATTGGCGCGTCGGGCTATTCGGGCTTGGAGGCGAGCCGCATCCTGGCCTCGCACCCCAACGTCGAGCTGCGGCTGCTCACCAGCGACAAGTGGGCGGGCGATACGGCAGCGCGCCGCGCGGGGCTCTTCGGCGCCGCGGGCAAGCTCAAGTATGCGCCCTGGTCGAAGGCGCTCGAGCTCGCGCGCGAGTGCGCAGCGGTGCTGCTGGCGCTTCCGGCCGAAAGCTCCTTGGAGCTGGCGCCCAAGCTGCTCGAGGCGGGCGTGAAGGTGGTCGATCTCTCCGGCGCCTATCGCTTGAAGGACGCCGCGCTCTACCCGCCCTTCTACAAGTTCGAGCACGGGCAGCCCGCGCTTCTGGCAGAGGCGTTCTACGGCCTGCCCGAGCTGTCGAAGGTTCCGCAAAGCGCGCGGCTCGTGGCCAATCCGGGCTGCTATCCGACCGCCGCCGCATTGGCGCTGGCTCCGCTGATTGAAGCGGGGCTCGTCGAAGGTCCGTTCATCGTCGACGCCGCCTCGGGCGTCACCGGCGCGGGCCGCAAAGGCACCGAAGAG
>DATBAA010000878.1:0-2936 GCA_036271755.1 Myxococcales bacterium
CCGCGCAAGATGGCCCGCCGCTGCGACTCCTGCCGCAACGCTTCGGAGAGCGCGGTGCGAGCCGCGAGACAATCTCTCAAAGCCTCCGCGCCGCCGCCCTTCCCGGCTGACGCCAGCCGCGACTGCGCCTCGGTCAGCGCCGTCTCGCGCTCGTGCTCGGCGGCGCCGGCGGCCTGCGCGCGGTCGAGGACGGCCAGCGCATAGGCGCGCTTTCCGTCCAGCCAGGTCTCGAAGGTGACGCCGTTCAGGTGCACGTCGGTCGAGGCCTTGGAGAGCGCGTGGATCTCCTGCCGCTCCTTGCTCCCGGAGATCTCCATGGCGTCGGTCATCTGCGACTCGATGCGTACGCTCAGGCTTCGCGCCAGCTCTGCCGCGGCGTCGGTCTTGGCAGCCGCCAAAGGATCGCTGGAGCCGTCGCTCAACGCGAAGCCAGAAGCATATCGTTCGAGGGGAAACCGAGGCGTCCGGCCCAGCGTGGAAACCCAATCCGGCGCGGCCGCGAGGAGAAGCCCGAGGAGCAGATTCATGTGCCGGTCAGGCTATCAGACGAACGGCCAGCCGCCTATCTGGTCGTACTGTTCTTTTGTACAGACCCGACAGCCGAGCCGACTCGCTTCTTGAAAGGAGCGCGGACGCGGACTAGGTTGCGCCCACTATGGAAACGACCTCGCGAGTCCGCGAAATCCTCAGCTGGTATCCGTCCGACAACCCGGGCACGCTGGCGAACATCTATCGCCTGCTCACCCACGGCCGCCTCGCAGGCACGGGCAAGCTGGTGATCCTGCCGGTCGATCAGGGCTTCGAGCATGGCCCCGCGCGGTCGTTCGCGCCCAACCCGCCCGGCTACGATCCCGAGTACCACGTGCAGCTCGCCATCGACGCGGGCTGCAACGCGTACGCCGCGCCGCTGGGCTTCATCGAGGCCATCGCCGGCAAGTACGCCGGCCAGATCCCGCTCATCCTCAAGCTCAACAACAGCGATTCCTTGAGCAAGGGCCACTCGCCCGAGAGCGCGGTCACCGGCAGCGTGAGGGACGCCATCCGCCTGGGCTGCTCCGCGGTCGGCTACACCATCTATCCCGGCTCGGCGGCGCGCAATCACATGTACGAAGACCTCCGCGAGATCACCGAGGAGGCCAAGGCCAACGGCCTCGCGGTCGTGACCTGGAGCTACCCGCGCGGCGAGGGCATCACCGACAAGAAGGGCGAGACCGCGGTGGACGTGGCCGCATATGCCGCCCAGATCGCCTGCCAGTTGGGCTCGCACATCATCAAAGTAAAGCCGCCGATGGAGTTCATCTACCAGCCGGAAGCGCAGAAGGTCTTCGAGAAGTACAGCATCCCCTGGAAGACCCTGGCCGACCGCACCAAGCACGTGGTGCAGAGCTGCTTCAACGGCCGCCGCATCATCATCTTCTCGGGCGGCGAGGCCAAGGGCACCGACGACATCTTGACCGAGATCAAGGGCCTGCGCGACGGCGGCTCCTTCGGCTCCATCATGGGCCGCAACGCCTTCCAGCGCCCGCGCGACGAAGCCATCACGCTCCTGCGCACCATCATGGACATCTACCAAGGCAAGTAACAATTCACCGCGAAGCACGCGAAGTTCGCGGTGAGGTTTTTCAGGGCTTTTCAGGTACTTCGGGGGCGTCGGGTTCGGGTGGAGGGCGGATGGCCTCCCACTGCTCGCGGGTCGGGGTGAACTTCACGTTCAGCTCTTCGGCGATGCCGCCGTTCAGGCCGCCGCGGCAAGGCTGGTGATCGCAGTCGAGCTGCGTGCTGCTCACCGGTCCGCTGCCGTCGAGCTCGGCGCGTACCAGGCCCACGTTGCAAGCCTGGCCGTGCGGCACATAGAGCGTGGTGCGGCCGTCGAGCAGCCCGGCACGGGCTTCCCAGGTCTCGCTGCCGCAGACCGCGCGCACCGCGACGGCGGCCCGGGGCGCGCCGGTGGGACGCACCACCTCCACCAGCAGGTGCGTCGGCCGCTCGATCGTCGCGTTCCACACCGCCGGATGGCGCGCGACCACCGTGGCAACCCCCATCTCGAGGCCGGAATGAAAGAGCGCGGGCGGGGTGATTTCGCACTTCCAAGGCCCCTTCTGCAGCCCCGGCCACTTCGCCTCGCCAAAGACGTCGGTCATGCCGGCGAAGCTCGTCGCTCCATCAGGCGAGGTGCAGCGGACGCGCGCGTTCCTCACCGGCACGTGCACATCGTCGGAGAGGTGCACCACCAGCGGCCCGGGCTGTTGGAAGAGGATGCCCATGATCACGAGCACGCCGGCAAAGACGCAGATGACCACCGCCCCCTCGAGGCGCGCCGCGAGCCGGTAGCTCCAGAACCAAGGAGTGAATGTGGCGCGCGGCGCGCTCATCTCTATTGCGGCTCGTCTTCCGCCGGCGGCTTGGTTCCGAAGCGCGCCGCGTCGGATGCGCCGCAGTCGAGGTTGCCGTAGGCGCCCGAGTTGCAGTTGAAGTCGCCCGTCTGCTTGCAGACGATCTTCTGGCCGGGCACCACGTGCACGCGGGCCTTGAGGCAGCCGGAGCGCTTTGCCTCTTGCACCTGGCCGCCGATGGAGCTGCCCGGGCGTCCGGCGCGCTCCTTGTGGAAGGTGAAGCTGTAGTCGCCCGCGGGCAGCGTCACGCCGCAGCTGGTGGCGTTGACCGAGCAGCTGTCCTTGGTGTTGCGCGACCAGAAGCTCATGCTGCCCAGCATCGGGTCGCCGGTCTGGTCGAGCACCTGGATCTCCGTGTCGGGCAGGTCGCCCTGCTGTCCGTGGGCGCAAGAGGCGAGCAATAGGGCGAGGACCAGTCTCTTCATGGCGTGTACTCCGCGCGGTTGTTGTCTGTTTCCCACACTTCCACCTTGCTGATGCGAACCCGCCCGTCGTCGAACTGCTTCGCCAGCTTCTCGCAGAGGTAACGCGCGAGCTCTTCCG
>DATBAA010000879.1:0-2456 GCA_036271755.1 Myxococcales bacterium
AGATGCTGGCCGGACTGCGCCGCAACCTCTGCGTGGTGGGCGACGACGATCAGAGCATCTACGCCTGGCGCGGCGCCCAGGTCCGGCACATCCTGGATTTCGACAAGAAGTTTCCCGGCGCGGTCGAGGTGTATCTCGAGCAGAATTATCGATCGAACGGCAACATCCTCGACGCGGCCAACGCGGTCATCGGCAAGAACCCCGGGCGCAAGGCGAAGCGGCTCTGGACCGACAAGGGCGGCGGCCCGAACATTCGCCTCGTCTGCGCGCCTTCCGACGACCTGGAGGCAAAGCACGTCGCCGACGAAGCGGTGCGCATCTCTTATGAGGAGAAGATTCCGCCGCGCGAGATGGCGGTGCTCTACCGGACCAACGCGCAGGCCCGCCCCTTGGAAGAGGCCCTGCGGCTGGCCGGCGTGCGCTACCGCGTCGTCGGCGGAACGTCGCTCTTCGACCGCAAAGAAGTGCGCGACCTGCTGGCTTACCTGCGCGCGGCGCTGAACCCGCTCGACGAGGTGTCGCTGCTGCGCATCGTCAACGTTCCGTCGCGGGGCATCGGCGACACCACGGTCGCCAAGGCCCAGGAGACGGCGCGCGCCAAACGTTGCAGCGTCTGGGAGGTGTTCCGCGACGCTCCGCCGGAGCAGGCCGCCGAGCGCGTGGGGCAGTTTGTACAGATCATGCAGAAGTACGGTCCGCGCCTCTCGCAGCCCGGCTTCTCCGCCGCCGCCCGCGAGCTGTGCGACGAGGTCGCGCTCTTCGACGAGGCCCGCCGCGGCGCCCAGAGCCTGCCGGCGCAGGCGCGGAAGATCGAAGCGATGGAGTCGCTCCTGCGGCAGCTGGTGGAGTACGAAAAGCGTGAAGAGCAGAAGCACGCCGAGAAAGCGATGCTGCGCGCGGCGCCTCCCGAGCCGGCAATTGGCGACGGGCAACCGGCGGCTGAAGAAGACGACTCCGACGAAGCCTTCGCGGCCGGCCTTCCCGGCTATCTCGCGAGGCTGGCGCTCGACTCCAAAGAGGCCGACGGCGACGCGGGGGACGCGGTCACCCTGATGACCCTGCACGGCGCCAAAGGGCTCGAGTGGCGGTGCGTCTTTCTCTGCGGCATGGAAGAAGGCCTCTTGCCCCACTCGGGACGCGGGTTCGACGACTCTTCCGGCGAGCCCAAGGCGGACGGGGCGGTCAACCTGGAGGAGGAGCGCAGGCTCTGCTACGTGGGCATGACGCGGGCCCGCGAGCGGCTCATCCTGACCCGGGCCGTGGAGCGGACCAAGCGCGGCAAGGCCATTCCCCGGACGCCGTCCAGGTTCCTCGAGGACGTCCCGGAAAACCTCTTGGATGTCATCGATTTGAGCGGCCCGCAGGCGGAAGCGCCCAAGGCCGTCCAGGAGCAGAAGGCAAAGAACTTCTTCGCCGCCATGAGCTCCTTGCTGGATGAGGGCTCGTCAGGCAACAAAGGGCCTGCCGGGACGCCTGACCCGGAACGTTGACACAGCCAGACGGATCCAGTAGATACGCCGCCCCTTCGGGTCTGGGAGTTTTTGTGAAAACGGTCATGGGCAGCAAATTGACGGTCCCGCGCAACTGGGTCGTCATCGACGTGAAAGACAAGGTTTTGGGACGTGCCGCGACCACCATCGCGAGCGTTCTGCGCGGCAAGAACAAGCCGACCTTCACCCCGCACGCCGACATCGGCGACTTCGTGGTGGTGATCAACGCGGAGAAGGTTCGCCTCACCGGCAACAAGTGGGCGGACAAGCGGTACATCCACCACACCATGTTCCCCGGCGGCCTGGTCGAGTTCAACGCGACCCAGGCCGTGGCCCGCCACCCCACCCGGCTGGTGGTCGACGCGGTCCGCCGCATGCTGCCCCGCACCGCGCTGGGCCGCTCTTTGATGACGAAGCTCAAGGTGTACGCCGGCGACAAGCACCCCCACGCCGCCCAGAAGCCGACCGCGATGGAAGCGGCGGACGCTTAAGGAATCGACGAAATGGCAACCAAAGAACTGCTCGTCACCGCAACTGGCCGCCGCAAGGTCTCCATCGCGCGCGTCCGCATGAAGCCCGGCTCGGGCGAGTTCAGCGTCAACGATCGCAGCCTCGATGAGTACTTCGGGCGCGAGACCAGCAAGATGATCCTCAAGCAGCCGCTCGAGGTGGTTGAGCAGCTGGGCAAGGTGGACATCAGCGTCAACGTCAGCGGCGGCGGCATGTCCGGCCAGGCCGGCGCCATCCGCCACGGCATCAGCCGCGCGCTCCTCAAGCTCAACCCCGATTACCGTCCGGCCCTCAAGAAGGCCGGCTTCCTCACCCGCGATGCTCGCGCGGTCGAGCGCAAGAAGTACGGCCAGCCGGGCGCGCGCAAGCGGTTCCAGTTCTCCAAGCGCTAAACTGCGCCGAGGGCGCTTAGCGTTTGCGCTTTTAGAGAGCTCATTTCACGCGGCCCTGCTCAAT
>DATBAA010000880.1:0-5478 GCA_036271755.1 Myxococcales bacterium
GCGCGCGCCAGCCGGAAGCGGGTGACGATGAGCGCGGAGAGCTTCTCCATGGTGTCGTCGAGCCTCGCTACTTCGACGCGCACGAGGCCGTTGCCGAGCGGCATCTGCACGTCGTCGGGTTCGAACTCCACCGGCTCGGCCACGGCCTTCTCCGCCGCCGCCAGCAGCGACACTTGCAGGCCCGCCTGCGGCATCACCGCCCGCACCGCGTCGATGGATTTTTCGCTCAGCACCAGCAGCACGAAGGAGAGCCCGGCCGGCGCGCCGTCGCTGGCCGGCAGCGAGCGCGGCAGCACCTTCACGATCTCGACCGCGCTCCTCAGCTGCTCGCGGACGCTGGTGATGGTGACG
This sequence comes from Myxococcales bacterium, assembly GCA_036271755.1. Taxonomy (GTDB): domain Bacteria; phylum Myxococcota; class Myxococcia; order Myxococcales; family 40CM-4-68-19; genus 40CM-4-68-19. The sequence continues at coordinate 352 of DATBAA010000880.1, forward strand.
CCCTGGGCGGCCTTGGCCGGCGTGGGCGTGAACTCCGCGCGCATGGCCGACTTGCCGGCCGCGATGCCCTGGGCCAGCTGATCGCGATCCATCGCCGCCAGCTTGGCCGACAGCTCGGGCTCGAGATCGACCTGCGCCTGCTGCTCCTTGCTGCTCGCGGAGGGGCCAGAGTCCATCTGCTCCAGCTTCTGCAGCAGACCCGCGGGGGCTTCGGGCACCGGCTTGTCGTCGCGCAGCGCGCGCACCCGCAGCTCGATGGCGCGGACGCCCTGCAGCAGCACGTCCACCGCTTCGGCGGACAGCTGCGCGCCTTGATCGGCCCGGCGCAGCAGCGCCTCCATGAGGTGAGAGAGCGAGACGATGGGCTCGACGCCCACCATCGACGAGAGGCCCTTGATGGTGTGCAGCGCGCGATAGGCTTCCCGCACCGCGCGCGGGCTGCCCTTGCCCGCCTTGGCGGCCGTCTCGATGGCGAGCAGCGAAGTGTTGGCGACGCTCAGCAGGTCGTCTGACTCGGCGAGAAAGCCCGAGACGAACTCGCTTAAGTTTACCTTCGGATTCACGGCGCGGCTGCCGCCTGTCCGCTCAAGAGGCCCTGCACTTCCGCGAGGATCAGTTCGGGGTCGAAGGGCTTCACCATGAAGCGTGAGGCGCCGGCCGCCAGCGCCCTGGTGCGCGAGGTCTCGTCGCCGCGGGTGGTGACGATGACGATGGGCAGGCCGCGCAGCCGATCCTGCCCGCGCACGAACTCCACCACCTCGATGCCGCCGATGTCCGGCATGTTCAGGTCGAGGACGACGAGGTCGAACGGGGTCATCGACAGCTGCTCGATGGCCTCCAGGCCGCTGGCCGCGTGGGTGAACTTCAACGATGGATCGGCGCGCAGACAGGCGATGATCATCTCCCGCATCACCTTGCTGTCGTCGACGACCAGAAGCTCCGGCATGCGCACCTTGAAAGAGGGTTCGAGCGGATCTATGAGCGACTTCGGAAAGAGATCAAGTTCCGGGCAGGCGGTTAGTCGGCAGTAGGACTGACAGTGCATTTTGCGGGGGTTACGCAATTGACTGACCGCCCCGGGGTTGCTACGGAGCCGCCTTACATGCCCGGCGAATTCACACAGCAAAAAAGGCGCATCGTCTGGATCGTCGACGATAGCCCGCTGGAGGCCGAGGTCGCGCGCCGTGCCTTGGCCGAGGACCACCAAGTGGTGGTCTTCCACGACAGCTCGGAGGCGCTCGAGCAGCTGGCCGCCAGCAAGCCGCCCGACGTGCTCGTCCTCGACTGGGTGATGCCCGGCCTCTCCGGCATCGAGATCTGCGAGTTCGTCCGCAACCGCTCGGAGACCAAAGACCTCTCCATCCTGCTCCTCACCACCAACCAGAGGACCGAGCAGGTGGTCGAAGGGCTCTCGGCCGGCGCCAACGACTACCTCTCCAAGCCCTACGCCCCGCCGGAGCTGCGGGCGCGCGTCGACGCGCTCATCCGATCGCTGATGCTGCGCGAGCGGGCCGAGCACGCCGAGGGGCTCTTGCGCCGCGTACTCGCGCAGCTGCCCGACGCCGTCATCACCTTCAACTCCCGGTCGGTGATCATCTACGCCAACACGCGCGTCGGCGATTTGCTGGGAGTGAAGCCCAGCTCCATCGAAGGCCGCCCGGTGCTGGAGGTCTTCCCCGGGCTGGTGCTGGACAAGTTCATCTCTCCGACCCCGCGGCAGGCGACGCTGCCCGACCTGGAGCTGGGCGGGCGCATCTTCTCCCCGCGCGTCAGCATTCCGCCCAGCGACGACGAGGGCAACACCACCATCACCCTGCGCGACGTCAGCGACCTGCGCCAGCGCGAGACCCGGCGCGTGGACTTCTACTCGATGGTGGCGCACGACCTGCGCTCGCCGCTGTCTGCCCTGCAGATGCGCGCCATGATGCTGCTGCAGGGAATGCGCGGCGCCATCTCGGCCGAGGTGCGGCAGGAGCTGGACAAGATGGTGGCCCGGGTGCGCGACCTGGTGCAGACCGTCAACGACTTCCTCGACATCGCGCAGATGGAGTCGGCGCACTTCGAGCTCTCGCACGACCCCATCGACCTGGCGCCGCTCTGCACCGAGATCTACGACGAATACCGGCCGGTGGCCGCCTCGCGCGGGCTCGAGCTGTCGGTCAGCGCCGAGCCGGGCGCGACGGTGCTGGGAGACTCGCGCCGGCTCATGCAGGTCATCGGCAACCTCGTCTCCAACTCCTTGAAGTTCACCCCGGCCGGCGGGCGCGTGGCCATCGAGCTCAGCTCGGCGGACGACTCGGTGAACCTGGCCGTGCAGGACACCGGCCGCGGCATCGCCGAGGACGTGCAGAGCCGCCTCTTCACCAAGTACGAGCGCGTCGGCGGCTCGGCGGCGGCGCGCATCGAAGGCACCGGGCTCGGCCTCGTCATCGTCAAAGAGATCGTCGAGGCCCACGGCGGCTCGGTGGGCGTTCGCTCGCGCGAAGGCGAGGGGAGCACGTTCTGGTTCAAGCTTCCCAAGGCCCCTTCGCCGGTATGAGCTCGCAGCGCCGCGTCCTGCTCATCGGCGGACCCGCCGGGCGCGTCGCGACCGCGCTCTCGCCGCTGCAGCTGCGCCTCACCACCGCGCTCTCCGGCCACGAAGCCCTGGCCTCGCTGGGACAGCAGGATCTGGTGATGATTCCCTATCCAGAGCAGCTCACGCCCTACCTCGCCGCTGCCGCGCACGTGCCGGTGCTGGTGCTCGATACGCCGCCGGGACTTGCCGCGCGGGTGATGGCCGAGGGCGCGCTCGACACGGTGCCGCCCGGCGTCGACGGCGAGCTCTTGCGGGCCAAGGTGACGGCGCTCTTACGGCTCAAGGCCACCTACGAATCGGGGCGCTTCGAGGCCAGCGAGCGCGCGGCCCTGGTGGCCCAGTCCGCCGAGGCGGTGCGCCGCGCCGAGCTGCAGCAGCAGGAGGCGGAGAAGGCCCAGGCCCGCGCGGAGGCCGCCCGCCGCGACGCCGAGCACGCCACGCGGCTCAAGGATCAGTTCCTCGCCACGCTCTCACATGAAATGCGCACGCCGCTCACGTCGATCCTGGGCTGGGTGCGGCTGATGCGGCTGGGGCAGGCCAGCGCCGAACCCTCTGGGAGGCCTTTGGAGACCATCGAACGCAACGCGCAGGTGCAGGCGCGGCTGGTGTCGGACCTGCTGGACGTGCAGCGGATGACGTCGGGGAAGATGAGCCTCTCCTTCGTCGACGTGGAGATGGGGGCCGCGGTGGAGGCCGCCGTGCACGGCCTGCAGCGCGCCGCCGAGGAGGCCGGGGTGCGCCTGCGCTTGTTGCGTCCCGGCGACGAGGAATTGCGCGTCTTCGGCGACCCGGAGCGGCTGCACCAGATCATCAGCAGCCTCTTGAGCAACGCCATCAAGTTCAGCAGCAAGGGCGGCGAGGTGAAGGTGCAGCTGACGCCCACCGGAACGGAGCTATTGCTCGCCATCGGCGACGAGGGCCGCGGCATCGACCCGGGCTTCCTGCCGCACGCCTTCGAGCCTTTTCGCCAGGAGGAGCAGCAGCTCTCGCGCGAGAAGGGAGGCCTGGGGCTTGGGCTCTCGATCGTGCGGCACCTGGTCGAGCAGCACGGCGGCAGCGTCAACGCCGAGAGCGACGGGTCGGGGCAAGGCGCGCGCTTCACCGTCTCGCTGCCGCTGCGCTCGCGGCGCGCCAAGGCCTCCGCGCCGCCGCCGCCCAGCCCCGTCGAGCGGCCGCGCGAGCGCCACGACCTGCAGGGCGTGCGCGTGCTGGTGGTCGAGGACGACGTCGATACCCAATACTTGCTGACGGCATTGCTCGAGCAGTTCGGCGCGCGGGTGACCGCCGCAAGCTCTGTCGCGCAAGCCATGACCTGCCTGGAAGGGGCGCCGTTCGATTTGATCTTGAGCGACATCTCCATGCCGGGCGAGGACGGCTATTCGTTCATCCGCCGGGTGCGTAAAGGCACGGTGCAGCAGCTCATTCCGGCGGTGGCCCTCACCGCCAATGCCCGCACCGAGGACAAGACGCGCGCCTTCGCGGCCGGGTTTCAATTGCACATCGCAAAGCCCGTGGACCCGGCCGACCTGGTCCACAAGGTCGCGACCCTCCTCGGCCAGCCCCGCTGACGCTTTCTCTTCGGATCGGCCGCAATGCGGTTGAACCTAAGGGAAAGTCATTCTGACCTATGCTGGCGGGAGCGGGCGGGCGGGCGCTTTGTCTGGCCGGAGGGGATTGATTGCGGGACCATTGCAGACCGGAACGCCGGATTGTCGATTAGGCGATCAATGCGTTTGAATAGTAGCGCGACATCCTATGAAGGTTTATAAGGGTTACCTATGGCCCGTCCCCCCAAGAACCCAGATGTCTTCAGCTCCTTCGTCGAACACCTCGCACAAGCCATCGCCGCACGCATGGGCGGCAAGACCAATGGCGCAGCAATCAGCACCGGCAAGCGCCGCGGACCCGCCGCGGGCAAGAAGCTCGACATGAGCTGCCGTGTCGCCGGTTGCAAGAATCAATCGAAAGGCCCCCGCTTCGGCTTCATGTGCGCAGACCACATGAAGCTCCCGAAGAAGGAACAGCAGGCCGCGCGCGACGCCTGGAAGGCGAAGCACGCGTAGGAAGTCTTTATTGCGCCGCGTAGAACGAATAGGTCGCGGTGTAATCGACCCGGACTTCAGAGCCCTGGTGAGTGGTATCACAGCCACTTGCCGGGGCTTTTCCGCCTTGCGTGTCCAGCCGCTGAATGAAGGTCACGCGCGAAAACATACCGTCGCCACGGGACGACTTCCTGGCCACCAGCAGCCAGGGAATGGAGTCGGGAACGGGCGCTTTCTCCTCCATTTCGCCCACCACCGCGCTGTTGTCCGCCGCCAGCTCCCAGGTGGGGCCGCCCGAGTGGTGTCCGATCCTGGCACCCTTCTCGTCGAAGAGATCGGCCTCGGGCGCCTTCAAGACCCAGCCTTCGGGCTTGCACGTATAGATCTGGACACCTTTGGCGGGCGCCTTCAGGAACAAGACGTTGCCCGGCGGCACCGCCAGATTGGCGGGCACCGGCTTCTCCTCCGGTTTGACCGTGGCTGCAGGCGAACAGGCGAGAAACGTCA
>DATBAA010000881.1:0-1762 GCA_036271755.1 Myxococcales bacterium
ATGAAGGTCATGCGGTAGCCAACCCGCGAATCTCAGGCTGATCAACCGTCGCCTCAACTCCGTCGTCCGCTGACTCCGCTGCTCGAACCGAAAATGTGCTGGACCCCACTTGCGTCCAACCATCTCAGACTAGCCGGGCGCGAGGTCCTTCCAGGACAGATCGAAGCGGGCGAGATATTTGCGCAGGCGGTCCGCGTCGTTCACCGAGCTCTTCTCTGTCCGAGAGACGGCGAAGAGCTTGCGGCCGGCCTCAGAGAGCGAGCGCGCCTGGCGGCAAACCGCGAGCACATCCGCGAGCTGAGCCTTGTCGAAGCGATCGAGCGCGGCCGCGCGGCGCTCGCCCAGCACCACAGCCAGGGCGTCAGCCGCTCCAGACGTCGCCCACGCATCCCGCAGCCGGGAGAGCTCGTCGCGGACGATGCCCTGGGTGATGCGGCCGCCTTCAGCCAGCGTGGACATGCGCCGCACCGAAGCCGCGAAGTCGCGAAAGTTTCCCGGCCAGCGCGCTTCCGAAGACGTCGCGAACTCGAGAAAGTCCGCGCGCGCCTCCTTGCTGAAGGTCACCTTCACGCCCACGGCCTGCGCGCTCTGCTCCAGCTCGTACTCGAGGTTGGGCGGAATGTCCTCTGCCCGCTCGCGAAGCTCGGGCAGCTTGAAGGTCCAGAGGTTGATGCGCGCCAATAGATCTTCGCGAAACGCTCCGGCGGCGACGCGCGCGGCGAGATCGCGATTGGTGCCCGCGATCAGCTGGAAGTCGCTGTGCGACTCCTTGTCCGAGCCCATCGGATAGAAGACCTTCTCCTCGATGGCGCGCAGCAACATGGCCTGCTCGTCCGCGCCCAACTCGCCCACCTCATCCAAGAAGAGCAGCCCGCCGTCGGCCTTGCGCAGCAATCCGGCGCGCTCTCCGACAGCGCCGGTGAAGGCTCCGCGTGCGTGGCCGAAGAGCGTCGCCATCGCGCCGTCTCCGCGCAGGGTGGCGCAGTTCACCTCGACGAAGTCGCCAGCCAACTTCCGCCGCGCTTTCTTCAACTCGAAGATCCGCCGCGCCAGCCGCGACTTTCCCGCGCCGGTGGGTCCGGTCAGCAGCAGCGGATCGCGAGTTCCGACAGCGACTCTCTCGATGCGTTCGATCAGCGCGTTGAACGCCGGGTTGCGCGTGTCGATGCCGGACTTCAAGAGCGACAAGCCTTCGCGCTGCTCGCGGCCGAAGCGCGAAGCCAGCCGGTCGTAGCGCGAGAGGTCCAGATCGATGATGGCGTAAGTCCCGGGCCCATCGTGACGGCCGCGCGGCGGCGAGGTCTGCAGCAGCCGCCCAGGGATGTAGCGGGACTCCGTCAGCAGGAACATGCAGATCTGCCCGATGTGCGTACCCGTGGTGATGTGGACCAGGTACTCCTCGCGCTCGGGCTGGAACGGATAAGCGCGTGCGAAGTCGTGCAGCGCGCCGTAGACCTCCTCCAGATCCCACGGGTCGTCGAGTTGCATCTCGCGCTCCACCACCTCGGTCTCGGGCGAGATCTGCTTGATGTCCTCCGTCACCCGCCGGGAGAGCGAGCCGTGCCGGGGCGGATGGATGAGCTCGAATCGATCGACGACCAGGTCCTCGTGCTGGCAGATGGCCACCGAGGGCCGCCACTTCTCCCAGCGGCTCGCCTCTTTGCCGCCCGAGTCGAGCTGCGTTCCGAGAAAGCCGATGACCACCAGCTTCTTGCGCGCCATATCCTATGTTCTAGCAAATTCTCCGAACGGATAAAACGCA
>DATBAA010000882.1:0-1853 GCA_036271755.1 Myxococcales bacterium
CAGGGCTTCGTGCGTATGCGTATGGCCGTGACGCTCGCGAAGCAGCAGCCAGAGGCCGATCGCCATGAGCGGCGCCACCAGTGCATGCAACGGCCGCGGCTGCTCTCCCAGGATCGGAATCGACAACAGTGCGCCAAGAAACGGCGCCGTGGCAAAGAGCGTGGCCTGCCGCGCCGCGCCCAATTCGCGCAGCGCACGAAAGTTCAAGATCATGCTCGCGCCGTAGCTCAGCGCGCCCAGCCCGAGCCCCGCCGCGATGGGCGCCACGCGGGGCAGCGGCGCCCTCGCCAGCACCGGCCAGGCCAAGGCGAACACCCCAACCGCCAGCGCCTTCACCTGCACCACCTGCAGCGGATCGCGCGCCGAGAGCCTCTGGCTCAGGTTGTTGTCGAGCGCCCAGCAAAGGCAGGCCGCGGAGATGGCCAGGACGCCCGCGAGCGATGCCCGCAGCTCTCCCGGCTCGAAGGACAAGAGGATCGCGCCGGCCAGCACCAGCGCCGCTGCCAACCCCGAGCGCAGTCCCAGATGATCGCGGAAGAACAGCACCGCCAGCAGCACGGTGAAGGGCGTCTCGAGGTTCAACAACAGCGCACCCGCCACGCCCGACAGCCGGAAAAGCCCGTAGAGCATCAGCGTCGTACCGAGCAGGCCGCCGACGAGGATCAGGCCGAGCAGCGCCGGCAGGTCCGATCGCCGCAGCGGCGCCTCGGTCGGAAGACCCCGCAGCGCACGCGCAGCAGTCGCCGCCAGGCCTGCGCCCAAGTAGAGCAGCGCGCTCAACACCAGCGGGTGCAGCGACGGCAGGAGCAGCTTCGACAGCGGCACGCCGGCGCCGAACAGCGCCGCCGCCGCGAGCCCCGCCGCTGTCCCTCTGGCTGTCACACCCGAAAGTCATGCCCGCTCGAGCGCGGCGGCGCAAGCTCCGAAGAAAGGCTGATTTGCTAGACATTGGCCCGGCTCGCTATGCTCCGGGCCGAGGGGTGGAATGATCTTCATCAGCCATCGAAGGGAGGACGCGACGAGCCTGGCCGCCGTCCGGCAGCTGCGCTCGGCGCTGGAAGAGCGCTACGGCAAGGACTCGGTCTTCGTCGACCACCACAGCATCCAGACCGGCGACAAATGGCCCGACCGCATCGAGCGCGAGTTGGCGACGGCCACGGTCTTCCTGGCAGTGGTCGGACCAGGCTGGAACGTCTCCTTCACCAGCGGAACGGAGAGTGGGCGGCCGCGCCTCGACGACCCGAATGATTGGGTGCGCAGGGAGATCTGCACCGTCCTGAGTCGCGGCGAGTCGAACGTCATCGTCGTGTTCGTCGATGGCGGGCATCTGCCTCAGACGAAGTGGCGTTGCGAGCTCGACGAGTTGCCTGATCTTCAGCACGAAGAATTGCTGACCGCGAAAGAACCGGCCAGAAGCCAATCCGTGGCGAAAGCCATTCGCGACCGCATCTCCGCCATCGGCATCGCGACGCAAGAAGTGAAGGTCCCTCCGACGAACGAGGTCTTCGCCGAAGCGGTGCTCAATGACGCGGGGCAGGCGTTCCTGCGGACGTACCTCGCCAGTTTGAATGACGGCGAGGTCGACGAGGCCATCCGCGCGCTTCTGCCCGACCGGACGACACCCGCGCTACAGGCCCGCGCCAGGGCTGCCTTCGCCCTGCAATGTCTTTCGGAGGGTAACGTCGTCAGCGACCAGACCGCGGCCGCCGTCTGCAACGCCGCGATCTCCCAACTCCAAGAGAAAGACGGGGTCTCCATCCCATTGACCGCGATGGATTTCGCGTTTGCGGCGCTCTCGCAAACGAGCGTCGGGGTAGCAGCGCGACTCCAGCTGAGCAACGCGTACATCGAGA
>DATBAA010000883.1:0-3795 GCA_036271755.1 Myxococcales bacterium
CTGTCGGTGCGCATTCCGCCGCGGGTTGACGCAGCGAAGGCCATGGCAGCGCTGAAAGAGACGCTGGAGAAGGACCCGCCCTACGGCTGCAAAGTCACCTTCGACGGCGACAAGTTCGCGGCCGGCTGGGACGCGCCGCCGCTGGCGCCGTGGCTTTCGAAGGCCGTCTCCAAGGCGTCGTTGGCATACTTCGGCAAGCCGTCCATGGCCATGGGCGAAGGCGGCACCATTCCCTTCATGGGCATGCTGGGCGAGAAGTTTCCCGAGGCGCAGTTCCTCATCACCGGCGTGCTCGGACCGGGCTCCAACGCGCATGGCCCCAATGAGTTTTTGCACATTCCCACCGGCAAGAAGCTGACGGCCTGCGTGGCCAGCGTCATCGCCGATCACTTCAACCGGTAAGCGCTGATGCCGCGTTGGGGGCCGCATCCGGCGACGCTGCGGCAGCTGCAATATGTGTTGGCTGTCTCCGAGTTGAAGAGCTTCCGGCGCGCGGCCGAGGTGTGCGCGGTCGCGCAGCCTTCGCTGTCCGCGCAGATTGCCCAGCTGGAAGAGGCGCTGGGCGTGCAGATCTTCGAGCGGCTGCCCCGCGGCGTCGTGCTCACCGAGGCAGGCGCGCTCATCGTCGAGCAGGCGCGGCGCACGCTGCAGGCGGCTGATGATCTGGTGGTGGTCGCCGAGCAATCGCGCGATCCGCTGGCGGTGAAGCTGCACGTCGGCGTCATTCCAACCGTGGCGCCGTACCTGCTGCCCGAGCTGACCAAAGCCCTGCGGGCGCGGGCGCCGAAGCTGCGCGTGCTCTGGGAAGAAGAGAAGACGCGCGCTTTGGTGGAGCGCATCTCCGCGGGAGATCTGGACGCGGGCATCGTCGCGGTGGAGTCGGGCTTGGGCGACTTGCTGCACGAGCCGGTCGGGAGAGATCCGTTCTTTCTCGCGACCTCACGCGAGCATCCGCTGGCGCGGTCGGACGAGCCGGCGCGGCTGGACGCGCTGGATGGCGAGACGGTGCTGCTGCTGGACGACGGCCACTGCTTTCGCGATCAAGCGCTCGCCGTCTGCAAGCGCGCCGGGGCCGAAGAGGCGAGCATGCGCGCCACCAGCTTGTCGACGCTGGCGCAGATGGTCGCCGGCGGAGCCGGCATCACGCTCTTGCCGGGGATCTCGCTGCGCAGTGAAAATCGCGCCAGGACGCTGTCGGTGCGCGCCTTCGGCAACCGCGGGCCGGCGCGGACGCTGGCGCTCGCCTGGCGGAAGACCATGCCCGCGTCAGCCGCGTTGCGGGAGCTGGCGGCTGCTTTGCGCACCGTCCTGGCTGACAGCCTATAATCGAGACACCATGAAGATCAGAACCGTGAAGCCGACCAACCTCTGGGACGCCGCCCGGCACAACGACGCCGGCACCATCGAAGAGATGCTGCGCGCCGGGGCGAACATCGAGGAAGTGGACCCCAAGGGCTTCTCGCCGCTGATGCTCGCGGTCTACAGCGGCAGCCGCGAGGCCGCGCACCTGTTGCTCGTCCGCGGCGCCAACGTCAATGGGCTGGACAAAGTGGGCAACACGCCGCTGATGGGCGCGTGCTTCAAAGGCTATGTCGAGCTCGTGGAGCTGCTGCTCGAGTGCGGCGCCGACGCTTCAATCAAGAACCAGGCCGGCGGAGACGCGCTTCAATTCGCGCAGATGTTTGGCCAGGAGGCCATCACGGCCATCCTCACCGAAGCCGCCGCCGCCAAGGCTCCATAATTGGATGAGCTGATTCAACCATTGCGCGACGCGCGCGCCGTCGAGCTGGCCATCTTGGACAGCCTGGCGGAGTCGCAGTTGATGGGCGAGCAGGCGCACTTTCTCGAGCCGCCCATCTGGGAAATTGGCCACGTCGGCTGGTTCCAGGAGTATTGGCTGCTGCGCCATCTGGACGCGGCAGAGCCCCTGCTGGCGGGCTCGGACAAGATCTACGACTCCTTCAACGTCTCCTACCGGCTGCGCTGGGAGCATGCGTATCCGTCGCGCCAGCAGACGCTGGAGTACGTCTCGGACGTGCTGGCGCGGAGCATTGACCGGCTGAAGAAGCCGTCGGCATTGGATAAGTACTTCTATACCTTGGCCGCGCTGCACGAGGACATGCACGCCGAGAACCTCATGCTGGTGCTGGCGACGCTCGGCTATGCGCGGCCCGAGCTACCGCTGTTCGAAAAGACGGCTCCGGCGGTGGACGAGCGCTGGAAGCCGGGAGACGTCGAGGTTCCCGGCGGGATGTTCATGCTGGGCGCGTCCAAGAGCGAGCCGTTCGTCTTCGACAACGAGAAGTGGGCGCATCCGGTGGAGGTGCGGCCGTTTCGCATCTCGACGGCGCCGGTGACGAATGGTGAGTTCAGTGAGTTCGTGAAGGACTCTGGCTATACGCGGCGCGAGCCGTGGAGCGCGCGCGGCTGGGACTGGCGGCGTCGGGCGGGCATCACGCAGCCGATCTTCTGGACGCCTGACGGATTGGTGCGCAACTTCGATAAGCTCGAGACGCCTCACCCATGGCATCCGGTCTGCGGAGTGAGTTGGTTCGAGGCCGAGGCTTATTGCAAATGGGCAAACCGGCGGCTGCCCACGGAAGCCGAATGGGAGATGGCCGCCAGCCTCGACCCCAAGACGGGCGAGAAGCGCCGCTATCCCTGGGGCGACTCACCGCCGGAGGCCGCGCACGCCAACCTCGACTATCGCGCGGGCGGCACCGTGGATGTGCGCGCGCTGCCCGCCGGAGACAGCGCCTTCGGCTGCCGGCAGATGATCGGCAACGTCTGGGAATGGGTCTCGGATACCTTCGAGCCTTATCCGGGCTTCATCTGCGATCCTTATAAAGAGTACTCCGAGCCTTACTTCGGCACGAAGAAGGTATTGCGCGGCGGCTGTTGGACCACGCGCGGGCGCCTCATCCGCAACACCTGGCGCAACTTCTTCATGAAGCAGCGCCGGAACCTCTTCGCCGGCTTCCGCACCTGCGCGATCTAGTCAATCAGCCACGGCGTTGGCGAGCTGCTGGATATCGACCGGCTTTACCAGGTGAGTTCGAAAGCCGGCTGCGAAGCTGCGCTCGCGATCGTTCGGCTGGCCATAGCCCGTGAGCGCGATGAGGTGCGGCGCGGTGTCGCTCATCTCCGCGCGGATGCGCGCCGCCAGCTCGTAGCCGTCCATCACCGGCAGGCCGATGTCGAGGATGGCCACGTGCGGCTTCCACGCCGTCACCAGCCGCAGCCCCGACGGGCCATCGGCGGCGGTGCGCACGTCGTTGCCCAAAGCCCGCAACGCTTCGGCGGCGAGCGAGAGCGCGTCCTGGTTGTCGTCGACGATGACGACCCGCCTGCCCGTGCTGGCGGCGGCTCTCAAAGCCGGCGGAGGCGCGCTTTCAGCCGTGCTCGACCCGGCCTCGAGCGCCGGCAAGCGCACCACGAAGGTGCTTCCCTGCTCCGGCCCCGCGCTGCTGGCCGAGACGGTGCCGCCGTGGAGCTTCACCAGCGAGCTCACCACCGCGAGTCCAATTCCCAGGCCGCCGGACGACCGGTCCATGCCCTGCTGCCCCTGCACGAACAAGTCGAAAACGCGCGGCAGCAGGTCCGCGCCGATGCCGTTGCCGTCGTCGCGCACCGTCACCACGACCTCGCCTGCGTCGACAGTGAGCCCGAGCAGCAGATGGCCGCCCGGCCTCGTGTACTTGGCGGCGTTGTTGAGCAGGTTCGAGAACACCTGCGTGGGCCGCGCCTCGTCGCCTTCGACCACCACAGCCGTCCGCGGCACGTCCACCTCGAAGA
>DATBAA010000884.1:0-5812 GCA_036271755.1 Myxococcales bacterium
CCCGAGCTTCCCGACGAGCTTTTGGTGCGGCTGATTCCCGACCAAGAGCTGCTGCGCATCATCCGCGACCTGCAGCTCAAGTCGTCGCTGGTGGCGCCCATCGTCGCGCGCGGCAAGGTGCTGGGAGCCATCTCCTTCATCATGGCCGAGTCGAACCGCCGCCACACCCAGGACGATCTCGCGCTGGCCGAAGAGTTGGGCCGCAGGGCCGGCGCGGCGTTGGACAACGCGCGGCTGTACCGCGATTTGCAGGTGGCGAGCCGCCTCAAGGACGAGTTCGTCAGCACGCTCTCGCACGAGCTGCGCACGCCGCTGACCGCCATCCTCGGCTGGACGCACATCCTCGGCTCGGGGCGGCCGTCCGACGAGCGGCTGCAGAAGGGCGTCTCGGTCATCGAGCGCAACGCCAGGGCGCAGGCGCAGCTCATCGACGACCTGCTCGACCTGTCGCGGGTGGTGACGGGCAAGATGCGGCTGGCGGTGCGGGAGCTCAGCCCCATCGAGGTGGTGGAGGCGGCGCTGGAGACGGTGCGGCCATCCGCGGATGTGAAGGGCATTCGCCTGCAGCCCGTGCTCGATCCGGCCGCGGGGCCTCTGCTGGGCGATCCGGATCGGCTGCAGCAGATCGTCTGGAACCTGCTCTCCAACGCGGTGAAGTTCACGCCCAAGGGCGGCCGCGTGCAGGTCCGGCTCATGCGCGTCGCGTCGCACGTGGAGATCGAGGTGGCGGACAGCGGCCAGGGCATCACGCCCGAGTTCCTGCCGCACGTCTTCGAGCGGTTCATGCAGGCGGACGCCAGCGCGTCGCGGACGCACGGCGGGCTCGGGCTGGGGCTGGCCATCGCAAGGCATCTGGCGGAGCTGCACGGCGGCACGCTGGAGGCGCGCAGCGGCGGGCCCGGACAGGGCGCCACCTTCACGTTGAAGGTGCCGCTCTCGGCGACGCGGGCTGCCTCTGCTGCCGTCCATCCCGCCGCGAACGGCCGTGGCGTTGCGCAGCGTTCGGCCACCGACGCGCTGCAGGGCGCGCAGGTGCTGGTGGTCGAGGATTCGCAGGATGCGCGCGAGCTTCTGGTCGAGGTGCTGCGCGAGGCTGGCGCGACGGTGAGCGCGGCCAGCAACGCCGCCGACGCGTTGACGGCGCTCGCGCGGGGTGCGCCGGACCTGCTCGTCTCCGACATCGGCATGCCGGGCGGCGACGGCTACTCGCTCATCCGCGAGGTGCGGAAGAATCATCCGGCGCTGCCGGCGGTGGCGCTGACGGCGTATGCGCGGAACGAGGATCGGGCGAAGGCCATCAGCGAGGGCTTCGACGTGCACCTGCCAAAGCCCATCGATCCAGGAGAGCTGATCGGCGTGGCCACCGCCCTGCTCCGCCGCCGCGCGCAGCGCTAACAGCGCCTGCGCAGGCCGTCAGGAATCCTCGAACAGCAGCTGCTGCGTCTCACGGTAGCTCGCGTCCCAGTCGTCATCGCCAGGCAAGCGATTGCGCTTGTCGGGCCAGAGCAGCTGCACGAGCTCGAATCCGCAGATCCCGTAGTACCAATGCGCAAAGCCTGCTTTGTTGCGCTTCGAAGGGGGGACTGCGGCATAGCCGCAATCAAAGCCTTCCAAGATGTCGGGGTCGCGTTCCGTCTGCGAGGCGCGCCAACCCTTCTGCACCTTCTCGACCACGTTGCGCAGGAGCAGCGGTGCTACTTCCGTGCGCAGGCCAGTAATGATGATCTCCGGGTGCTGCCAGGTTCGCCACAAGCCGATGGTGTAGGAGAACGGACCTTCCTCTGCCGATTCCATGACGTTGACGAAGTGCCAACCGAACGCATCGACATCGGTCAACATCTTCCGTTCTGATGCGCTCGTCGCCAACGGCGGCTTCCAGTCGCCCATGAAAGGACTCTAGTCCGTTCCACGCGACTAAGGAGCGACAGATTTGTAGGGGGCGATCGCGGTAGAAACGCCGCATGGGTCGCGGCGCCGCAGGGCGGCTGTCATTCGAACGCGCGGGCGAGCAGACCGTCGCTCGCGCCGTCTACGCCGAGAGCCCCTTGCGGCTCTTGACCCCGCGCTGCCGCGGGCCGGGCGCGATGGTCTTCACCAGCACCTTCGGCGGCGGGCTTCTCGACGGAGATTCCCTGAAGCTCGACGTCGAAGTTTCGCCCGGAGCGCGCGCGGGGATCTTCTCGCAGGGGCCGACGCGGGTCTTTCGTTCTCCTGGCGGCGTTCTCAGCAAGCTGACGGCGCGCGTGGCGGACGAAGCCGCGCTGGTGCTCGCGCCAGATCCGGTGGCCTGCTTCGCGGGGGCGCGCTTCGACCAACAGACCTCCGTCGAGCTGACCGCTTCGGGGTCTTTAGTGCTGCAAGAGGTGCTCTCCGGCGGCCGCGATGTGTTTCGCTTCTCGCGCTTTCGCTCCAGCATTTGCGTTCGCCGCGCGGGTCTGACGCTGCTCGACGAAGCGCTGCTGCTCGATCAGGCCCACGGCGACATCGCGCTGCGCTTCGGACGCTTTCAAGCCTTGGCGACATTGGTGGTCGTCGGGCCGCTGTTCGACGAGCTGCGCCAGAAAGCTTCGGCGGCCGTCGGCTCTCTCGCGCTTTCTCGGAACGCCCGGCTGGTGCAGGCCGCCAGCCCGCTCGGCGACGCCTTGGTGGTCCGCATCGGCGGCGAGACCGTCGAAGCGGTCTTGCGCGCGCTGCGCGGCCACCTGTCAGGCATTCCTGCTTTCTTGGGCAACGATCCATGGAGACGCGATGCACCTCTCGCCGCGTGATCTCGACAAGCTGGTGCTGCACGGCGCCGGCGTCCTGGCGCAGAAGCGGCTGGCCCGCGGGCTGCGCCTCAACTACCCCGAGGCGATGGCCCTCCTGGCCACGCAGCTGCTCGAGTTCATCCGCGACGGACGGCGGGTGGCGGAGCTGATGGACCTGGGCCGTCGCATCCTCGGCCGCGGGCAGGTGCTGCCCGGGGTGCCGGAGATGATCTTGGAGGTGCAGGTCGAGGGCACCTTCCCCGACGGCACCAAGCTGGTGACGGTGCACCACCCTATTGCGCTCGAGCAGGGCGACTACTCACTCTCCTTATATGGAAGCTTCCTGCCCGTGCCGGCGAACGTCTCCGCGCCCGCCGCCGCATTCACTCCCGGTGAAGTCCTCACCGGACCCGGCGAGGTGGAGTTGAACGCGGGCCGCGCGGTGGTTGCCCTGCAAGTCACCAACCAAGGCGACCGGCCCATTCAAGTAGGAAGTCACTATCCGTTCTGGGAAACCAATCGCGCGCTGGCGTTCGATCGCGACGTCGCGCAGGGCAAGCGGCTCGACATTCCTGCTGGGACGGCGGTGCGCTTCGAGCCGGGAGAGATGAAGGCCGTGCAATTGGTTCCTTATGCTGGAGCGCAGTCGTGAAGATCGACCGGCGTCACTATGCGGATCTCTATGGCCCGACCACCGGCGACAAGGTCCGGCTGGGCGATACCTCGCTCTATGCGGAGGTGGAGCGCGATCTCACTCATTATGGTGATGAGTGCAAGTTCGGCGGCGGCAAAGTGCTGCGCGACGGCCAGGGCCAGAAGGCCGGCGCCTACGACAAAGACGCCTTGGATTGCGTCATCACCAACGCCTTGATTCTCGATTACACCGGCATCTACAAAGCCGACGTCGGCATCAAGCACGGGCGCATCGCCGGAATTGGCAAGGCCGGCAATCCGGACGTCATGGCCGGAGTGACTCCGGGAATGATCGTCGGAGTCACGACCGAAGCCATCGCCGGCGAAGGAATGATCCTCACCGCCGGCGGCATCGATTCGCACATCCACTTCATCAGCCCGCAGCAGGCCGACGAGGCCTTGGCCAGCGGCATCACCTCCTGGGTCGGCGGCGGCACCGGCCCCGCGACGGGCACCAACGCCACCACCTGCACGCCGGGCATCTGGAACATGGAGCGCATGCTCCAGGCCGTCGACGACTTGCCTTTGAACATAGGCTTCACCGGCAAAGGCAACAGCTCGCGGCCAGAGGGATTGCTCGATCAGATCCGCGCCGGAGCCATTGGCCTCAAGCTGCACGAGGATTGGGGAACCACTCCAAAGACCATCGACTGCTGCCTGACCGCCGCCGAGGGCGAAGACGTCCAGGTCACCATCCATACCGATACCTTGAATGAGTCTGGATTCGTCGATGACTCACTGGCGGCATTCAAAGGCCGCAGCATCCACACCTATCATTCGGAGGGAGCCGGCGGCGGCCACGCGCCGGACATCCTGCGCGTCTGCGGCGTGCCGCACGTGCTGCCGTCGTCCACCAATCCGACGCGGCCGTTTACCGTCAATACCCTGGACGAGCACCTGGATATGTTGATGGTGTGCCACCACCTCGACAAGGAGATCACCGAGGATGTGGCCTTTGCCGAGAGCCGCATTCGCGGCGAGACCATCGCCGCCGAAGACATTCTCCACGACCTGGGCGCCATCAGCATGATGTCCAGCGACAGCCAGGCCATGGGACGCGTCGGCGAGGTCATCACCCGCACCTGGCAGACGGCGCACAAGATGCGCGAGCAGCGCGGGCTGTTGCCCGGCGAAACCAATGACAACCTACGGATTCGCCGCTATCTGGCGAAGTACACCATCAACCCTGCCATCGCCCACGGCTTCTCGCACGAGGTCGGCTCCATCGAGCCGGGCAAGCTGGCCGATCTGGTCTTGTGGAAGCCGGGCTTCTTTGGAATCAAACCCGAGCTGGTGATCAAAGGCGGGTTCATCGCCTGGTCGCAGATGGGCGACGCGGGCGCCTCCATTCCCACGCCGCAGCCGTTGATCATGCGGCCCATGTTCGGAGCGCGGGCGCCGGGCGCCATCAGCCTCGCGTTCATCTCTGGCCGGGCCTTCCGCGAAGGAACCGTGACGCCGCTGGGTTTGCGCAAGCAGCTCAGCGCGGTCCGCAACTGCCGCAACCTGGGAAAGCGCGACATGAAGCTGAACGACGCGCTGCCGCAAATGTCGGTCGATCCCGAAACCTATCAAGTGCGCGCGGACGGAGTGCTGCTCACGTGCGAGCCGGCTTCGAGCTTACCTTTGGCGCAGCTCTACTCACTCTTCTGATGAACTGGCGCCTCTTGCAGCTGGCGGACTCTGCCTTTCCGACGGGAGGCTTCGCGCATTCGGGCGGGCTCGAGGCGGCGAGCCAGGCGGGCGACGTCTCGTTGAGCCGCTTCGCGCGCGAGGCCATCTGGCAAGCTGCCCACGGCGCGCTGCCGCTGGTGAAAGCCGCCTTCGACGGAGAGCTGGCGTTGGCCGATGCGCGCGCCGAATCGTTCCTGGTCAATCACGTGGCCAACCGCGCCAGCCGCACGCAGGGCCGCGCCTTTCTCTCCACCTGCTCGCGCGTCTTTTCCATCCAGCTTCCAACGGCTGGCGTGAAGCTGCACCTGGCGCCGCTCTGGGGCGCGGCCTCCAAAGAGCTGCAGCTCGAGCTTGCCGATTCACAGCGCATTTATTTGTGGACCACCGTACGCGGCATTCTCTCCGCCGCGGTGCGCATTGGCCTTGCGGGAACGCTGGAGGCGCAGACGTTGCTCGCCGGCCTCGACCAGCCCTTGGACGAAGCCTTGAAGGCCTGCGGCGGGTTGACTCTCGACGATCGGGCCCAGACCGCGCCGCTGCTCGACCTGCTGCAGGGAACGCACGACCGGCTCTATTCACGGCTCTTTCAATCGTAAAGGATTTGAGAATGGCGCACGAAGGCGATCACGAGCACGCGGACCACCCCGGCCACTTCCACGAGCGGCCATTGCAGGCAAAGCGCGACTTCAAGCTGCGCT